>NZ_JBQEPD010000016.1:0-87386 GCF_052045675.1 Brucella sp. 22210 | reverse complement strand
AGCCGCTTTACCGTCCTGTTGCGCAACAATGATCGTCAGTCCCGTGCTGTCATGAATGGACTGATTACCGTGCTGCACCCCCTTCCCCATATTGCACGCCGGTCGATCACCTTTGATCGAGGCACCGAGTTCACGGAATGGGCTTATCTGCAGGCCGGTATCGGATCGCAAACATGGTTTTGCGACCCACAATCACCCTGGCAAAAAGGCACTGTCGAAAACACCAACAGACGCACCAGACGCTGGCTTCCAAGAGACATCGACCCGCTGGCAATAACTGACCGGGATCTGACATTCATTTGCAGTCGCCTCAACAATACGCCGCGCAAATGTCTGGGTTACAAAACACCGGCAGAGATCTTCCGTCAGAAACTTGTCGCAAACAGACATCGCTATGAATAAACTCATACCGAAAAGTCGCGCTTCAGCCTGAATTCACATTGAGGACAGCCATCGGCTGTCCTCAAAACCCTTCTCGGCGTGTTTTCAGCCCATCTGAGTAAAGAGATTGCGGAACTGGCGTGGCTGTGACCGCAAGAATTGCGGCGCAGCTTCAATCGTCTCGCCAAAATGGGCTGCTGCATGCCATGGCCAGCGCGGATCGTAGAGAACCGTGCGCGCAAGCCCGATCATATCCGCATCACCGGTAGACAGAATGGCTTCCGCCTGCTCGTAATCGGTAATGAGACCCACAGCCACAACCGGAATATTGACTGCCGCTTTGACGGCGCGCGCCAATGGTACCTGATAGCTCGGTCCGACTGGAATTTTCTGAGCGGCATCAAGTCCGCCGCTCGACACGTGAATTGCCGCGCAGCCTCGTGCGGCCAGAGCCTGCGACAGTGCCACGGTCTGCTCGATATCCCAGCCGCCTTCGACCCAATCCGTCCCGGAAAGCCGCATAGTGACCGGACGATCCGCCGGAAACACCTCGCGGACTGCGTCGAAAATTTCCAATGGGAAACGCATGCGGTTTTCCAACGAGCCACCATATTCGTCATCACGCTTGTTCGACAGTGGCGACAGGAATTGGTGCAAAAGATACCCATGCGCTCCGTGAATCTGGATCGCGTCCAGACCCAGCCTCGCGGAACGTTTGGCAGCATCTACAAATGCTTCGCGGATACGATTCAGCTCGTCCTTGTTCATTTGCGTCGGAGCGTTGTCGGCGGAATTGAATGCAAACGCGGACGGCGCGATGGTCTGCCAGCCATTTTCGTGCGTTGGTGCAATCTGACGCCCGCCTTTCCACGGCAGATCGGTGGAAGCCTTTCTGCCTGCATGAGCAAGCTGAATGGCAATAGGCATCGTCGACCAGCGACGAACGCCGTCGAGTGTCCGTTCCAGAGCCGCTTCCGTTTCATCGGAATAAAGGCCGACATCCGCATAGCTGATCCTGCCTTCAGGGCTGACGGCCGTCGCTTCAATCGTCAACAGCCCTGCTCCAGACTGGGCCAGATTGCCCAGATGCATCAGATGCCAGTCTGTCGTTTTGCCGTCTTCAGCCGAATACTGGCACATTGGAGCAATAACAATGCGGTTTTTCAGATGCAAACCGCCAACTTCCAAAGGGGAAAATAGCTTCGTCTGGCTCATAGCTCGCGCGCCTCTTATCGGAATCGATCTGACAATGCCCCCTGCTCTCAGGAGGTTCGCGATCACACTTATCACAGGTCTTGTTTCATTTTCATTGGTTAGCAATCACATTGCGTTCAATAAAATTGAAGCATGCTCGACACTGCGAGATCAAGCTAACGCCGAAATTTCCGGTTGTATTCGAGACAATTTTCGCGCTCGAGTTAATACTTTTCCGACGATTTGCAATTAAACACAGGCCAACATCGTTTGGGGGATTTCATGGCCTGGAAGTTCATGCTGGCAACAGCCGTTATGGCGGTTGCGCGTACAATGCCGAATGTTTTTAAGCCTAACATCTTTACCACGCCGGTAAGGCCAGCGCTTGTCGCCAACAGCGCCTTCGACATGGAACTGAAGCCAGCGCCAATCGACCCAGACTGGATATTGGAAGGATCGCCGCAGGCGCGTTCGTGTGAACAGTCCGCCAGCAGCGACCGCGCGGCCTTTACCGCGATCTGGGATTGCACCGCAGGCGAATTCCGCTGGTATTTTGGATGGGATGAAACAGTCTATATTCTCGAAGGCGAGGTGCATGTGACCGACGCCGACGGAAAGCACCGGACACTAAAAGCTGGCGATGTCGCTTATTTTCGCGGTGGTACCTGGGCCACGTGGAAGATTGACCGCTATCTGAAGAAAGTCGCATTCATGCGGCGTACCCTGCCCGCACCAGCTTCTGCAATTTATCGCGTCAGCGACGCTTTGCGAAACAGGGTTGCGCGCCTGTAAAGGCTGTCGGATGGGACAGGATCGTTGACGTGATACACGCCTTTTCTATATAAACACCATGCATGATGGGAATGGGGTTCTCCCGAAACCGCCGCTTCTGGCTGATGACTCCTGATCGAATTGACAATCGGAACGCAATGCGTCGATGGTTGAACCCATTGAGGTCATGGGATATCCCCTGCCCGGCTTTATCCAGCAAGTGTTTACGTTCCGCAATTTTGACAGGTGAATTATGCAAGCAACCATCATGGTAGCGCTCGGCGGAGCGATTGGAAGCGTGGCGCGTTATTGGCTCGCCCTTTTGATGCTACCTGTCAGCCGTGACCTGCCTTGGGGCACAATCGTCATCAATATTGTCGGCTCATTCGCGATTTCCTTTTTCGGAACGCTGACGCTCGAACACGGACGCTTTGCAGTGCCGGATATCTGGCGCTTGGCCTTCATGGTCGGGGTGTGCGGCGGCTTCACCACCTTCTCGTCCTTCAGTCTGCAAACGCTGGATCTTCTAAGAGCTGGTCAGCCCGGCAAAGCCCTTCTCAATATCGGTATTTCGGTGATCATATGCCTGATTGCCGTCTGGCTGGGCTTCCTTGCCGCACAACAGATCAACAGTGGTTCCCAACAGATCGCGCAGACAGCCATTGAGGACGAGGCGTCATAAGCCGCCTCTGGCGTTTCTTTGTGTTTAACAGAACGATGATGAGATCACGTCAGACATAGACTGTAAAAAAAAACCGGCCAAGTGTAAAATCGGCTTTTCAATTTTATGGCTAAGTCTTTGAAAAGTGGTGAGCGCGCAGGGATTCGAACCCTGGACCTACTGATTAAAAGTCAGTTGCTCTACCGGCTGAGCTACGCGCTCCCTGAGGAACAAATCGTCCCTGGAAGTGCGGCGGAACATAAGGGCGAGTTTTCGAATGGTCAACACCATAAAATCACGTTTCTCCAACATAAATTCAAAAAATCATGTCAACTGCACGTAATTCAGCGCCCTAACGAAACGAGAGGCGTATCAATCAGTGCAAGCTGATGGTTTTTAGCCCTTTTTGCAAAAGAAAAGCCGCCTCGAAAGGCGGCTTTCTGTTCATTCAGGCCGAATCTATCAACGATACGGCGAATAGCACTGCTGGCGCGGACCGTTATAAGGCTGGAACGTATTGTCCGAGCTACGGTAAGACCGGTAGCGGTCATAGCACCACTGAATATGGGAGCCGCTATTATAGACCGGTGCACGATAGACCGGCGGAGGCGGTGGCGGCGGAGCAGCGATAGCGCCGCCAATGATCGCGCCTGCACCGAAGGCGGCCAGCGGATACCACCAGCCGTCACTGTGACGGCGATAACCGTGGCGATAGCCGTGATAGCCGCGATGGCCGTTCCAATAACCCGGACCGGGGCGATAACCGCCGCCGTGCCAGCCCGGACGCGGTCCCGGGCGGTATCCGTTCCAATGTCCGCCGCGGCCTCTCCAGTGATGGTCACGGACCTGCTGGATGTTTTCGTTGGACGCAGCCGGTGCCGAAGGCATCATCGGTGCAGCCGATGCGGGTGCGATGGCGCCGATCAGAAATGTCGCGCCAATCGTTCCGGCCAGCAATGCCTTGCCAGACCAAAAACTTGTGAAGTTGCTCTTCATTATGCTTCTCCTTTTCAGGTGCATGCATCATGAAGTCTCCCACATGAATGCACCCTGAATATGGTTCGCAACAGGTATGCATTTCAAGTCTGGCATAGATATATTATTATATTTCAGTAGGTTGCGATGAAATATGAAACCGGGAATCCAGCTAATTTTATGCGCAACAACAATGGAGCTGCAGCTTCTTCGGCACTCACAGGTCAGAATCACACCGACAAACGCCTAAATTGCCTCGGATTTCAAAATTCGCACAGCGACCACATAAAGCATTGAGTTCCGCTCGACGCGCTTTATAGAGCCTAGGGAAAGCTGCTGAATCTTGCTCCCAATTTTAATCGGTCTCTGGCCGGTTATCGATGGTTGCTGGAAATACGCAGCATATTGCGAGATTTTGGATATGGGTGGTGCGGCCTTGTTGAATGATGCAACGCGGTGGGGTTCTCAAACAGGCCTTGGTGCGACGGAAGAGGAATGGGTAGAGCTAGTATCCAATCTTTCCGACGACCAATCCCGGCTTTTGTCGGAGCTTGTCGAGGAGCACAAGCAGAGCTTCGTGGAAATTTTCTACAGCCGTCTGATGCAAAACCGCGAAGCCGCAGCCTTTCTGTCCCAGACCATCGTTCATGACCGCCTGCAACATTCGCTGAGTGATTGGCTTGTGCACCTCCTGGTAAGCCGTCCCACCGATGTCGCGGCTTTCGTTCAGGAACAACGCAAGATCGGCGAGGTTCACGCCCGCATTCAGGTGCCGATCCACATTGTCATGCAAGGCGCGCGACTGCTGAAGAATGAAATCATTCGGCAGTTGAAAGGCAGCGTTCTGGAGCGTGATGCGCTGGCGCGATTGATCGTGCATGTCAGCAATGCGGTCGATATCGCCATCGAGATCATGAGTCAGGCCTTCGTGAAAGATGCGCGCAAAAGCGCCCAGACTGACGAAGCTTATCGCGCCTTCACGCTGAGCCACGACATTCCGCTCGAGCGAGAATCACAGCGCGCTGCCCTGATGGAGTGGAGCCAGTCCTTGCTGTTCAATCTTTATGGGAACAGCGACAGCCCCCTGCTCTCGCTCGGCAGCTCGGATTTCGGCCTTTGGCTGCAGCACAAGGCTGACATGTTGTTTTCCGGTTCGACGACACTTGAGCGCCTGCGCCAGACCGTCAATCAGATAGATTATGAATTGTTGCCCAACCTGAATACGGCCCGCAAAAGTGACCCTGCCGGGCTTGCGGCGATTATGGCGGAGTTTCAGACCAGAATTGGTGAAGCAAAGTTTCTGCTGGCGGAACTGTTTCAGGCCGCCGCAACGATGGAAACCGGTCGTGACCCGCTGACGCGCGCGCTGAACCGCCGTTTCCTGCCGCCCATTTTGACACGCGAAATCCGCATGGCTTCGCAGAAGGGCCTCGATCTCAGTATTTTAATGGTCGATATCGACCATTTCAAACGCATCAACGACACCCATGGGCATGGCGGCGGCGACGCCATATTGCAGCAGGTCGCGGAAACTATACTGGCGCATTGCCGCCCGGGCGATTTTGTCTTCCGCTATGGCGGCGAGGAATTTCTCGTCGCGCTTGTCGAAACCGATGAACACAGGGCCTTGGCTATCGGTGAAGAGCTGCGCGAGCTGGTGCAGCAACAGAAGTTCAACCTGACCAATGGTGCGGTGGATACGGTGACACTTTCCATCGGCATTGCGACTTTCAACGGCCATCCCGATTATACGCATCTGGTCGATGCCGCCGATCAGGCGCTCTATCGGGCCAAACAGTCTGGCCGAAACCGGTGCGAAACCGAAGTGCCGCTCGCGGTTCAGTGAAGAGCAGAGGCATTTTGACATCTGGAAACGGTCACTGAAAACCGCCATATGCTCCCATCATGACCAACACTGCTCCACTCATGGATAGTTCATCCAAGCCGCAACGAGACACGCTTAATGTGCAGTTTCTGCCTGTGGACGCTGATGCGCCGCCGGTGGAATGGCTGGTGGCGGACGGTCTTACCGATTACGAAGACGCTCTCGCCTTCATGGAAGCGCGGGTGCAGGCCATTCGTGAAGGCACGGCAAACGAACTTGTCTGGCTGGTGGAGCACCCTCCCCTTTATACTGCTGGGACGAGCGCGCGGGCGGAAGATCTGCTGACGCCCGACAGCCTGCCAGTGTTCAACACGGGGCGCGGTGGCGAATATACCTATCACGGTCCCGGCCAGCGTGTGGCCTATGTGATGCTGGATCTGAAGCGCCGTCGCGAAGATGTACGCGCTTTCGTGGCGGCATTGGAACAATGGATTATTGAAAGCCTCGCCGAATTCAACGTGAAGGGCGAGCGCCGCGAAGATCGCGTCGGCGTCTGGGTGATGCGCCCTGAAAAGCCGCGCCTTGCCAATGGCGATATGTGCGAGGATAAGATTGCCGCCATAGGCATTCGCCTGCGTCGCTGGGTGAGCTTTCACGGCATCGCCATCAATGTCGAGCCGAATCTTGGCCATTACGGCGGCATCGTACCATGCGGTATTTCAAAGCACGGCGTCACAAGCCTTGTCGATCTCGGCTTGCCGGTGACATTGGGTGATATGGACGTGGCGCTTGGCAAGGCCTTCGAGAACGTGTTCGGTCCACGCGCAATAAAGTAAGCGTCAGGCTTCGACCTTCAACTTGCGCTCGCGCATGAAGACATAGAATCCTGAGCCGATGATGATCGCGATGCCGAACCATTTGGACGGCGTCGGAAAATCACCGAAGACGATAAGCCCGACCAGAACCGCATTCACGATTTCAAGATATTGGAACGGGGCTAGCATCGAGGCTGGCGCCAGCTTGAAGGCATGCACGACCATCAGGTGACTGACAGTGCCGATAGTGCCCAGAATCAGCAATAGCAGCCAGGGTTGGAAGCTCTGCGGCAGACCGAAGCTAAGGTCCGCGAAACCCATGGACGGACCAACGAGCATTGCAAGGCCTGCAAACATCCATCCGCCAATACCGGCATAGAACTGCATGACGAGCGGGCTTTCCTTCGCGCCGAGCTTGCGATTCAGGATCAGATAAATCGCGAATGTCACTGCCGTCGCCAGCGGCAGCAGCGAGACTGCGCCGAAAATCTCGAAGCTTGGCTGAATGACAATCATCGTACCGATGAGGCCGATGCCGACCGCGCTGAACCGCCGCCAGCCGACTTTCTCCTTGAGGAAGATCGCCGAAAGAAGCGTGAGGATGAGCGGCTCTGCGAAGAACACGGCCATGGCGTCAGCCAACGGCATATATTTGACCGCTGTAAAGAAACACAGGCCGCCGAATCCCATCAGTACGCCGCGTATGAGGTTTCCCGCGAGATGGTGTGTGCGCAGTGCCGCCACACCACCGCCTGCTGCGAGCAGAATGAGAAACATCAGCAGGCTTTGTACGAAAAAGCGCATGAAGGTGACGGTTGCCGGGGGCATGTTGTCCATCATGGCCAACCATTTGCCGATGGCGTCCATCAGCGGCAGCATCAAGACGGACACGACCATAATGGCCATGCCTTTTACATGCGCTTCTACGCCGCCTGTCGCGCTGCCCTGCATTTCCCCACTCACTCGTTTGCTATGGATGCTTGTTCATCCGCTCTATGCGAATGACCAATGCGTTTCCACCTTATTTGTCGAATGGACAGTCGCTTGTTTGACTTTCGCCTTGTTTCTGGTGCAAACCGACCAGAGATCACACGAAAACCTTTGATAAAGCCGTGCGAAAGTGGAACGTAAGGCGAACTTCATTCGCCTTTCATGGCTGTGCATGGCATCATTCAGATGATTCGCAGACAGTATATTTTGGGTCCATGTCGGGGCATTGAGCCGCATGGTCCTTCCTGAAATTCTGACAGAGAGCTTATCGGGCAAAGATGGACGACAGCAACGATCTCTTTTCAAGAGTGGTGAATAACGCCCGGGAGCGGCAGGTGGAACGGCGTACGGAAAAGAGCGCCGCGCCTCAACCCGTCGCACCGCCTGTGGCGACGCCGTTGCCTTCCGCGCCTGCTCCACAGGCCGCAAAGCCGGTCACGACCAAGGCCCCGCCTGTGTCATCCGGCGGCGATGATTACAACGCCTCGTCGATCCGCGTTCTCGAAGGGCTGGAGCCGGTGCGCCTGCGCCCCGGCATGTATATTGGCGGTACCGACGAAAAGGCGCTGCATCACCTGTTCGCGGAAGTCATCGATAACTCGATGGACGAAGCCGTTGCGGGTCATGCTAACTTCATTGAAGTCAGCCTCGATGCCGAAGGTTTCATCACCGTTTCCGATAACGGACGCGGCATTCCGGTTGATGAGCACCCACAGGTGCCGGGCAAGTCCACACTCGAAGTCATCATGACCAAGCTGCATGCCGGCGGCAAGTTTGACGGCAAGGCCTATGAAACATCGGGCGGCCTGCACGGCGTTGGCGTTTCGGTGGTCAATGCGCTGTCTGACGTGCTGGAAGTGGAAGTGGCGCGCAACCGCCGCCTCTATCGCCAGCGTTTTTCGCGTGGCATTCCGCAAGGCGGGCTGGAAGATGCAGGCGAAGTGCACAATCGCCGTGGCACGCGTGTTCGTTTTCATCCGGACCCGGATATTTTCGGCAAGGCGGCTCATTTCGATCCGCACCGGCTTTATCGCATGGCACGGTCGAAGGCCTATCTGTTCGGCGGCGTTGAAATCCGCTGGAACTGTGATCCGTCGCTGCTCGACCCGAAAAAGGAAACGCCTGAAAAGGCTGTGTTCCACTTCCCCGGCGGTCTGAAGGATTATCTTCAGGCATCGCTCGGCAAGGAACACCAGGTCACCCGCGAGCTTTTTGCTGGCAAGACCGAAAAGCAGGGCGGACACGGCGCGGTCGAATGGGCGGTCACGTGGTTCGGCGGCGACGGTTTTGTTCATTCCTATTGTAATACGATTCCGACCGCCGACGGCGGCACGCATGAAGCTGGCCTGCGCATTGCACTGACGCGCGGTCTTAAGGCCTATGCGGAGCTGACCAATAACAAGCGGGCTTCGATCATCACGACGGATGACGTCATGGTGTCGGCAGCGGGCATGTTGTCGGTGTTTATCCGCGAGCCGGAATTCGTCGGTCAGACCAAGGACAAGCTTGCGACGGTGGAAGCGCAGCGCATCGTGGAAAACGCGATCCGCGATCCGTTCGATCATTGGCTTGCCGCCTCGCCGCAGGAGGCCTCGCGCCTGCTCGATTGGGTCGTGGATCGGGCCGAAGAACGCCTGCGCCGTCGTCAGGAAAAGGAAACCGTCCGCAAAAGCGCAACACGCAAGCTGCGCCTGCCCGGCAAGCTGGCCGATTGCACGCAAAATGCGGCAGCGGGCGCAGAATTGTTCATCGTCGAAGGTGACTCGGCAGGCGGTTCGGCCAAGCAGGCGCGTAACCGCGCCACGCAGGCGATCCTGCCGCTACGCGGCAAGATTCTCAACGTCGCCAGTGCGGGCCGTGAAAAGCTGACCGCCAACCAGCAGATTGCCGATCTCATTCAGGCGCTGGGCAGCGGCACGCGGAAAAATTATCGCGAAGACGATCTGCGCTATGACCGCGTGATCATCATGACCGATGCTGACGTGGACGGCGCGCATATTGCATCGCTGCTGATCACCTTCTTCTATCAGGAAATGCCGGAACTGATCCGCAACGGCCACCTGTATCTGGCCGTGCCGCCGCTTTACCGCCTGAGCCAGGGCGGCAAGACGGCTTATGCGCGCGACGAAGCTCATAAAGACGAGCTGATGCGCACCATGTTTACCGGGCGCGGCAAAGTGGAAATCGGTCGCTTCAAAGGCCTCGGCGAAATGCGCGCCGAGCAGTTGAAGGAAACCACGATGGACCCGAAGAAGCGTACGCTGCTGCGGGTGCAGGTGGATGAAGATTATGTCGATGAAACCCGCAATACCGTCGACGAGCTGATGGGAACCAAGCCGGAAGCCCGCTTCCGCTTCATCACGGATCGCGCCGCTTTCGTGGAAGAACTCGACATCTAGACGATACTCAACATGGATAGAGCGGCACGCTGGTTCCGGCCAGCTGCCGCTCTTTTCATATCTGAGCCTGATATTCCAATGATTTGAAAAGACTGATGTTTATGCTTTCGCGTCGATACCCAGTCGCGACTCGATATCTTCCAGCGATTCTTTGACGAAGAAAGTCTGATCGGCACTCATCGTCAGAATGCGGGTGCCGGTGCCATAGGCATTGTAAGACAGAACGTGGTTGAAATTGATTGCGAGTTTTTCGCCGCTCACATCCGTCAGCATGATCCACATGATAGCCCTCCTCCTCTAAAATCTGGTTCTCTCTAGAAGGATAGGCGCGTCGGACTGTTCGGCAACCGAAGATGGCTTAAAGCGTTGCGCGCATGCGCACTTTTTCAACGACGCGCCCCATGCTGACGGAGGCTTCCTCGCCTCGCCATTCGATACCGAAGCCCATTTTCTCATAGAGACCAATGGCGGGGAAATTATCGGCATGGGTACCGATCGTTGCGGTATCGAAACCCTCGAGCAGAATTTGCGCCATCAGCGCATCAAGAATGCGTCCACCGATACCCTGCCCATGATACGGCGGATCGATCCAGAGATCTGCAATATAGTTGCTGCCGGGAACTCGTGCACCCCAGCCGAGAATTTTCCCGTTTGCTTCCGCTACAAGAACGCCATCGGTATTTTCATGCAGATAACCAAGGAAGTTAGCTTCCAGCTCTGCGCGACGCTGATCACTTAACGGACCACCTGTCTTGGCCGGAATTTCCCATGCCCTGACCGCAAGAGCGGCCATGAAAACAAATTCGCCGGGGAAGCCCCGGCGAATTGAAGTATCTACTTTTACCACCATTTGGCCGGGGTGAAGCGCCCGGCAGCCTGCTCAATGGCATGGGCTGCCTGAAACAGCGTTTCTTCCTCGAACGGGCGACCGATCAGCTGAAGGCCGAGCGGCAGGCCGTGCTCGTTGATACCAGCAGGTACAGCAATGCCCGGAAGACCGGCCATGTTCACCGTCACGGTGAAGATGTCATTGAGGTACATCTTGACCGGATCGTTGGCGAGGTCTTCATCCGCAAGACCGAATGCAGCCGACGGCGTCGCAGGCGTGAGGATTGCGTGCACCCCCTTGGCGAAAACGTCTTCGAAGTCTTTCTTGATCAGCGTGCGAACCTTCTGGGCGCGCAGATAATAGGCGTCGTAATAGCCAGCCGACAGCACATAGGTGCCGATCACGATACGGCGCTTCACTTCCTTGCCGAAGCCAGCTGCGCGGGTCTGCTCGTACATGTCGGCAATGTCCTTGCCGGGCACGCGCAGGCCATAGCGCACGCCGTCATAACGCGCGAGGTTGGACGAAGCTTCCGCCGGTGCGACAATGTAATAAGCTGGCAGCGCATATTTCGTGTGCGGCAGCGAAATATCGACGATTTCAGCACCGGCATCCTTCAGATACTGAATGCCCTTCTGCCACAGTTCCTCGATCTCGCCCGGCATGCCATCAACGCGATATTCCCGCGGAATACCGATCTTGATGCCTTTCAGCGACTTGCCGATGGCTGCTTCGTAATCCGGCACCGGCAGATCGACCGAGGTGGTGTCCTTGAGGTCAAGCGAGGCCATGGACTTCAGCAGAATAGCGGCGTCTCGCACGTCGCGGGCAATCGGACCAGCCTGATCAAGCGACGAGGCGAAGGCAACCGTGCCCCAACGCGATACGCGGCCATAGGTCGGCTTGATACCGACTGTGCCGGTGAACGCGGCAGGCTGGCGGATCGAGCCGCCTGTATCGGTTGCGGTGGCACCGGCGCAAAGCTGCGCGGCGACGGCCGCAGCCGAACCACCGGACGAACCACCCGGCACGAGATCGGCATTCGAGCCCTTGGCGCGCCACGGGTTTTTCACCGAGCCGTAATAGGAGCTTTCATTGGACGAGCCCATGGCGAATTCGTCCATGTTGAGCTTGCCCAGCATGACCGCGCCGTCGGCCCACAGATTGGCGGTGACGGTCGATTCATATTCCGGCTTGAAGCCGTCGAGAATGTGTGAGCAGGCCTGCGTATGCACGCCCTTGGTCGCGAACAGATCCTTCACGCCAAGCGGAATGCCTTCCAGCGTGCCCGCCTCACCCTTGGCGATGCGTTCATCCGAAGCTTTGGCCATCGAGCGCGCCTGATCATGCGTAACCGTCACATAGGCATTGAGCGCTTCATTGGCGGTGTCGATAGCGGCAAGATAGGCATCGGTCAGCTCGGTCGCGGTGATGGCCTTGGCCTTCAGCTTGTCGCGCGCTTCGGCAATGGTCAGTGCGGTCAGTTCGCTCATCGTCAAATCCTGTCAGTGCGCCTCGAAGAGACGCTTTTCAAAAAAGGCGCTGTATTCGGAGTCCGGATAGTCCAGAACCACACCGCAGCGCGTAAAACCCGAATTCTCATAAAGCCGCCAGGCACCGGCAAAACCGGGGCCTGTCCCGGTTTCAAGCACAAGGCGCGAAACATTCTTCGCATTGGCCAGCCCGACAATCGCATCAACGAGAGCGGAACCCACGCGTTTGCCGCGCACTTCCGGGCGGGTGAACATACGCTTCAGTTCACCGGTGCCATCTTCGTGCATCTTCAAGGCGCCGCAACCGACGGCCTTGCCGTCTTCATCGCGCGCCACGAAAACCGTCGTGTCCGGCTCCGCCATCTGCTCGACCGTCATCTTGAACTGGAATTCCAGTGGTGACAGCGGCAGCATATGCGCGTTCAGGTGTTCCACCAGCTCGCGCACATCGTCTTGCAACGGGGTCTCGATTGAAACCCGAATGGCCATGATTTACTCCACGACCTTGGGAACGACGAAGAAATTGTCTTCCGTGACCGGTGCATTGGCGACTACGGCATCAGCAATGCCGCCATCAGTCACCTTGTCGTCGCGCAGACGCATATTCATCGGCGTCACCGAGGTCATCGGCTCGACGCCATCGACATTGACTTCGTTCAATTGCTCGACAAAGCCCAGAATTGCATTGAGTTCACCGGTCATGCGCTCGGCATCGTCTTCACTGACGGCGATACGCGCGAGATGCGCGACGCGTTTGACGGTGGAAATATCGACGGACATTCTGTTCTCCGCAAATGCTAGATCAGGGCGGCGAACCGCCACCCTGAAGGTTCTTTGCTACGGCTATAACGGCGTGATTGTTGAAGCGCAACATTTCTTGCACTTCCTCGGGGATTAACACTCGGTTGCTAGTTCGTCAGGCCGTGGCGAAACGAGTGATTTTCGAGCACCGGAGCGGAGCGTACTTAAAAGTACGTGAGCACCGGAGCACAGGAAATTGCTCGTTGCAGCCCGGCATCACGAAGAAAGCAACCGCAGCGTTAGAAGCTGTGAACGGTGCCCGCAGGATCCGCCAGAACCTTCGTGCCCGGATGGTCGGCCATGCCAGCAATGAACTTGTCTGCCGTCTGGTCGATCATTGGGAACGAACCGTAATGGCACGGCAGTACGGCCTTGAAATTGAAGTAACGCTGGCAAGCCAGGGCCGCCACCGCACCGCCCATGGTGAAGCGGTCACCAACCGGGACGATGCCGATTTCCGGCTGGTGCAGCTCGTTGATGAGCGCCATGTCGGAGAAAATATCCGTATCGCCCATGTGATAAAGCGTTGGGTCGTTCTCGAAATGGAACACCAGACCATTCGGGTTACCGAGCGCCTGCGAGACGCCGTTTTCTGTCAGAAATGCCGAGGAATGCAGCGCGTTGACAAAAGTGACCGAGAAACTGTCATGCGTCTGTGTGCCACCGGTATTGCCCATCTCCAGCTTCTCGACGCCCTGTGTGCCGAGCCAGCTTGCCAGATCGGCATTGGCGATAACCGTTGCGCCATGTTCCTTGGCAATGGCAACGGTGTCGCCGATATGATCGCCATGACCGTGGGTCAAAGCAATATGGGTGACGCCCTTGGTCGCTTCCTTGAAATCGATGCCTTTTGCACCGGGATTTCCGTTCAGGAACGGATCGATGAGGATGACGGCTTGTGCAGTTTCAATACGGAAGGCGGCGTGGCCGAGCCAGGTCAGTTTCATGAAGATTCTCCTTCGATCTCGATTTCCGGGTTGAGAACAGATATGACGCCCATAAAGTTGAAAGCAATATGAAGAGACTTCAAATTCCGATGAGGACTTATGGCTGTCGTTGAAATCGAGGAAATTCCGGCACTGCTCAAGCCCGGACAGACGATTGCCGGATTGGATCTTGGCACCAAGACAATCGGGCTTGCCGTTTCGGACCTGGGCTTTTCCTTTGCGAATCCGCGCCCGGTCATCAAGCGCGTGAAATTCACGCTGGATGCGCAAGCACTTTTGAAGGCGTTGGAGGCGGATAAAGTCGGCGTGATCGTGATCGGCTTGCCAATGAACATGGACGGCACTTCCGGACCCCGTGTTCAGGCAACCCGCGCTTTTGTGCGCACCATGCAGCCGCTCACCGACCTGCCTTTCGTGTTCTGGGACGAACGGCTATCCACCGTTGCCGCCGAGCGCGCTTTGATCGGCATGGATGTTTCACGCGGCAAGCGGGCCGAACGCATCGATTCGGCGGCGGCTGCCTTCATCCTGCAAGGCGCGCTTGACCGCCTGCATCTGATCAGGCGGTCGGAAGGCGACGACGACTACGCTGGATAAAGCTGATCGAGAATGCGCATTGCGTCATGGCGCGCGTCGAGCATGCCATACGTACTGCGCCACTGACCGCCAAGGCGCGTTTCGATAAATGCGTCGGCGATGTCGTCAGCGCCGAGCTGGCGCAACTCTGCCGCAGCAGCCGCATAGCCAAGCTGCTCCGTCAGAAGACGTGCAACGCCCTGATCGGTCTCTGTCAGCTGTAAGGCTGCACGCAACACGTCGATGGTGCCCTGCCCGCGCGGGCCAAGCTGACCGCCGATCCATTCCAGCACTTCGTCAAACAGGCCGGGCGCACGCGACAGCACGCGCGCCACGTCCAGCGCCATGACATTGCCGGAGCCTTCCCATATCGCATTGACCGGCGCTTCGCGATAGGCGCGCGCCAGATTGCCCTCTTCGATATAGCCATTGCCACCAAGGCACTCCATGGCTTCGTAGAGCAGTGCAGGCGCGATCTTGCATACCCAATATTTGACCACCGGCGTCATGCAGCGTGCGAAAGCAGCTTCGGCCCGGTCGCTGGCGGCCATATCAAAGGCACGGGCAAGACGCATGGAAAGTGCCGTGGCTCCGGCAACATCCAGCGCCATGTCTGCCAGAACACGGCTCATCAAAGGCTGTTCGATCAGCGGCTTGCCGAAGACCTCGCGATGGCGGCAATGGTGCACTGCTTCAGCCAGACCGGAGCGCATCAGGCCTGCCGATGCAACCGCGCAATCGAGCCGCGTCAGCGTCACCATGTCCATGATGGTTTTAACGCCCTCGCCCGGATTGCCGATCAGGTGGCCGATAGCGCCATCGAATTCGACTTCCGAAGAGGCATTGGACTTGTTGCCGAGCTTGTCCTTGAGCCGCTGGAAGGCAAAGCCGTTGCCTTTACCCTCAGCGTCAAGACGCGGAACCAGAAAACAGGAAAGCTGCTCATCAATTTGCGCCAGAACCAGAAATGCATCCGACATTGGCGCGGACATAAACCATTTATGCCCGGTGATTGTATAGGTGCCATCCTCATTGACTGTCGCGCGGGTGGTGTTGGTACGCACATCCGTACCACCCTGCTTTTCCGTCATGCCCATGCCAAGCGTGACACCATTTTTGCTCAACGCAGGCTTTTGCGAAAAGTCGTATTTTCGCGATAGGACCGCCGGCGACCATTCTTTATAAATCTCCGGTGCGCCCATCACGGCTGCAAGGGAGGCGCTTGTCATGGTGAGTGGGCAAAGGTGCCCTGCTTCAAGCTGCGCCGTCAGGTAGAAACGCGCGGCGCGGGCCTGATGACGGCGGCCGGTTTCAGCTGGATTATCCTCCCAGATCGAGCAATGCAGGCCGTTTGCGATCGAACGGCGCATCAGCGCGTGATAGGCCGGGTGGTATTCGACGAGATCGATCCTGTTGCCCTGCCGGTCATGCGTGCGCAGCTTTGGCAGTTCCGTATTGGCAAGCCGCGCCAGATCCTGCGCTTCTGCCGAAAGCACGAAACGCCCTGTCTGCTCCAGCTCATTATGCAGTTCTTTTGGAAAACGAGCCGCAATCTGCATCAGAAGCGGATCGGCCAGATATGCATTGGTGCCTGCCATGGATGGCGTCTGGTTCGTGACTTCGTGCGTTTTCAAAGGCTCATTCCGTGCTGTTCGTTTGGGGGTAACTTAGTCCTCTTGCATCCAATTTGCTAAAAATTTGCCTTCCTTTCCCGAATTTCTTGCCGGGACGGCACAGGTTTTTCTTGGGGAATCGGCATATGCCGCTATAAGGACGGTTGCAGGACCTCCCTCATGGTCCTATACGGGTGACTTGCCATGATAAAAGAACCGGTCTCTCCGCTTTTCCCTCACCGCCACCTGCTTGGCATCAAGGGGCTATCGCCCCTGGACATTCTCTGCCTCCTCGATCTTGCAGATCAGGAAATTGCCGTATCCCGGCAGCCAGAGAAGAAAAAGTCCGTGCTGCGCGGTCGCACGCAAATCAATCTTTTCTTCGAAGCATCGACGCGAACGCAATCGTCGTTCGAACTGGCCGGTAAACGGCTTGGTGCCGACGTAATGAACATGTCGGTCGGCAATTCGTCGGTCAAGAAGGGCGAAACGCTCATTGATACGGCGATGACGCTGAACGCGATGCAACCGGATATTCTGGTCATTCGCCATGCGTCAGCCGGAGCCGCCGCCCTGCTCGCCCAGAAAGTCGGCTGTTCGGTCGTCAATGCGGGCGACGGCGCACATGAACACCCCACACAGGCCCTGCTGGATGCGCTGACGATCCGTCGCGCCAAGGGCCAGATCGAAAACCTGATTGTCGCCATTTGCGGCGATGTGCTGCACTCCCGCGTGGCGCGCTCGAATATTCTGCTTCTCAATGCCCTTGGCGCGCGCGTTCGTGTCGTCGCACCATCCACGCTTCTGCCTTCCGGCATGGCGGATATGAGCGTCGAAGTCTTCAACTCGATGGAAGAAGGCCTGAAAGACGCCGATGTGGTCATGATGTTGCGCTTGCAGCGTGAGCGCATGGCCGGGTCTTTCGTGCCCTCGGTGCGCGAGTATTTCCGCTTCTACGGCCTCGACAAGGAAAAGCTGAAGCACGCCAAGCCTGATGCGCTCGTCATGCATCCGGGCCCAATGAACCGCGGCGTTGAAATCGCCTCCGATGTCGCCGATGGCCCCCAGAGCGTCATCCAGCAACAGGTGGAAATGGGCGTCGCTGTGCGCATGGCCGTGATGGAAGCTCTGCTTGATCCACGCCGTAATCCAAGTAATGGAGAAGCAGCATGAGCGCGGTTCTGTTTGAAAATGCGCGCATCGTCGATCCATCGCGCGGTCTCGATGAGGTCGGCAGTGTGCTAATCCAAGACGGCAAGATCGTTGCCGCTGGAGCGGATGCCCGCAATCAGGGCGCACCGGAAGGTGCGGCGATCATCGATCTGGACGGTAAGGCCGTCCTCCCCGGTCTGGTCGATTCGCGGGTGTTTATCGGTGAGCCGGGCGCAGAGCATCGCGAAACCATTGCTTCTGCCAGCCGCGCTGCCGCCGCCGGCGGTGTCACCTCAATCATCATGATGCCGGATACCGATCCGGTTATCGACGATGTGGCGCTGGTGGAGTTCGTCAAGCGGACTGCGCGCGATACAGCCGTCGTCAATGTGCACCCGGCTGCGGCCATCACCAAAGGTCTGCACGGCGAAGAAATGACCGAAATCGGCCTGCTGCGCGATGCGGGCGCTGTCGCCTTCACTGAAGGTCGCCAGACGATTGCGAATACGCAGCTGATGCGCCGCGCGCTGACCTATGCCCGCGATTTCAACGCGGTCATCGCCTGCGAAACCCGCGATCCTTATCTCGGCGCAACCGGTGTGATGAATGAAGGCCTGTTCGCGAGCTGGCTTGGCCTGTCGGGAAGCCCGCGTGAAGCCGAAGTCATCCCGCTGGAGCGCGATCTGCGCCTCGCCGCGCTGACCAACAGCAAGTATCACGCGGCGCAGCTTTCCTGCGCCATGTCTGCCGACGCCATGCGTCGCGCAAAGGATCTTGGTGCAAAGGTGACGGCTGGCGTGTCGATCAATCACCTGTCGCTCAATGAAAACGACATTGGTGAGTTCCGTACCTTCTTCCGCCTATCGCCGCCGCTGCGCAGCGAACAGGACCGGCTTGCCATGGTCGAAGCGGTCAAGAACGGCACGATCGATATTGTGGTCTCCGCCCATGATCCGCAGGATGTAGACACCAAGCGTCTGCCCTTCTCGGATGCAGAAGCTGGAGCCATCGGTCTGGAAACGCTTCTGGGTGCTGCGCTTCGCCTCTACCACAATGACAGCATCCCGCTGCTGCGTCTGGTTGAAGTGCTGTCTACCGCCCCGGCAAAGATTTTCGGTCTGGATGCAGGCACACTCAAGCCCGGCGCTTCGGCTGACCTTGCCATCGTCGACCTCGATGAGCCGTGGATCGTGCGTGAGGAAGACCTGCATTCGCTGTCAAAGAACAGCTGTTTTGAAAGCGCCCGCTTCCAGGGGCGCGTGGTCCGCACTATAGTCGCCGGCAAGACCGTGTATTCGGCATAAGAATCCATGGTCCCGAGAGGGGGAATTCTCTTCGGGACCATGGACAAAAATAAAAGCCAGAGGGAATCTAAATGGCCGAAACCGGTTTCTTTAATCTCGTGCTCGTCGCGACACTTATTTTCGGCTATCTCCTCGGTTCCATTCCTTTCGGGCTCATCCTGACCCGACTGGCTGGCTTGGGCGATGTCCGTTCCATCGGCTCGGGCAATATCGGCGCGACCAATGTGCTGCGCACCGGTAACAAGAAGCTCGCCGCCGCGACGCTCATTCTTGATGCGCTGAAAGGCACCTTTGCGGTGCTGATCGCGTCGCGCTATGGCGAAGCAGCCGCGATTGCTGCCGGTTTCGGTGCGTTTATCGGCCACCTCTTTCCAGTGTGGATCGGTTTCAAGGGCGGCAAAGGTGTTGCCACCTATCTCGGCATTCTGATCGGCCTGGCATGGCCCGGCGCATTGATTTTTGCCGCTGTGTGGATCGTCACCGCAATCGTCTCGCGCTACTCGTCGCTATCCGCCCTTCTCGCCAGTATCATCGTGCCGATCAGCCTTTATTTCAAAGGTGACCACGCGATTGCAGGCCTGTTCGCCGTGCTAACGGTGATCATCTTCTTCAAGCATCACGCCAATATAAAGCGGCTTCTGAACGGCACTGAAAGCCGTATCGGAGCCAAGGGGTGATGGAGGGCGCGAATTCGAAAACCGGAATTCGCCTCTCAGATCGCCAGAGATTGAACTGGCTGCGCCTTATTCGCACCGATGATATCGGTGCGGTTACCTTTCGCGACCTTATCCTGTTTTGCGGCTCTGCCGCCAATGCATTGGAGCGGCTGCCCGATCTCAATATTCGCGGCGGCAGCACCAGACCGCTTCGCATTACGCCGATGGAAGATGCCGAGCGTGAACTGGAGGCAATCGAGCGCCATGGCGCGCGCCTCGTCGGCATGGGCGAACCAGATTATCCGCAGCAACTGAAAAACTGCGAAGCGCCGCCGCCTTTGGTGATCATCAAAGGCAGCGAAAAAGTGTTCCGCAAGCCGCCTGTTGCGATTGTCGGCTCGCGCAATGCTTCTGTTGCGGGTGCGCGCTTTACTGAAAAGCTGGCTCGCGATCTCGGGGATGCAGGCTTTGCGGTGATTTCCGGCTTGGCGCGCGGCATTGATGCCGCCGCGCACAAGGCCAGCATGACAAGCGGCACGGTCGCCGTGCTGGCCGGAGGATTGGATCGCCCCTACCCGCCTGAAAACCTGCCGCTCTATCGCGCAATCCCGGAACATGACGGCGCCCTGATTACGGAAATGCCCATGGGTGCAGAACCGCGATCCCGCGATTTTCCACGCCGCAATCGTATCATTGCCGGGCTTTCGCTTGGCCTCATCGTCGTTGAGGCGGCGGAACGCTCCGGTTCGCTCATCAGCGCACGCATGGCGGGCGAAATGGGCCGCACGGTCTTTGCCGTGCCCGGCTCGCCGCTCGACCCACGCGCCCGCGGCACCAATGCGCTTCTGAAACAAGGCGCAACACTGGTTACAGGCGTGGACGACGTCATTGAGGCGCTCAATCCAATCATGCGACCGAAAGATCTCTTTGCCGCCGATGTTCCGCCGCCTGACGATCTCAACCGGATGGAAGAACCTCTGGACGAGATGCCAGCGCTCATGACGGATGAAGAACGTTACCGCATCGTGGATGTTCTCGGTCCAAGCCCTGTCGATATTGATAGTCTTGTGCGCCATACCGGCATCGGCGCCAGCCAGGTCCAGCTCATTTTGCTGGAACTCGATCTGGCTGGACGCCTTGTACGCTATCCCGGCAATCAGATCGCCCTTCTCCCCGAAGGATGATCTGTGGCCCCGCGGATGCCTTTAATGATTCCGTCTTCCCTCAATCAAATCTTTCGCCTCTTCCGATGCCATCTGGATCATGTACGCCAATAAGGCATTGTCCGTCTTCTTCGCCAGTTTTCCCAGTTCCCCGAGCATCTGTTCTATATAAATGAGTGTTTCAGGATTATCTTCACGACGTTGCTTCATGCTGCCCCCAACAAATGAGCAAGTAGCTTAATTAGAAAATCACTATGCAAATGAATGAACGCTCCGATCAATTTTGGCTGCAAATCTACCAAAAGTTACATATCTGGCAATCACTATTTATAGTTGTATTTAGCGATTTTTTGTCTCGTCCTCTTGACCAAACGCCGCCCTCTGTTCATGTGGAAGGCAACTATTGTGACGCGGTTGGGAGGCAAAATGCTTCTGCGGGGCGCGAATCTGGGCTGTTTTAAATGAACGTCGTGGTTGTCGAATCGCCTGCGAAGGCGAAAACTATCAATAAGTATCTGGGCTCGAACTATAAGGTTCTGGCTTCGTTTGGTCACGTGCGAGACTTGCCAGCCAAGGATGGCTCGGTGCGTCCGGACGAAGATTTTGCCATGTCGTGGGAAGTGGATGGCAATTCCTCCAAGCGACTATCAGATATCGTCAAAGCGCTGAAAGACAGCGACGGCCTCATTCTCGCAACCGATCCGGATCGCGAAGGTGAAGCCATCTCCTGGCACGTGCTGGAAGTGCTCAATCAGAAAAAGGCGCTGAAGGGCAAGACCGTCAAGCGCGTGGCGTTCAACGCCATCACCAAGAAGGCCGTGCTCGACGCCATCGCTAATCCGCGCGACATCGATGAGCCGCTGGTGGATGCCTATCTTGCACGTCGTGCGCTCGACTATCTCTTCGGCTTCACGCTGTCGCCGGTTCTGTGGCGCAAGCTGCCCGGTGCACGTTCGGCTGGCCGCGTACAGTCGGTCGCGTTGCGCCTCGTCGCCGACCGCGAGTCGGAAATCGAGCGGTTCATTCGCGAAGAATACTGGAACATTGCCGCTCTTTTGAAAACGCCGCGCAGTGACAGCTTCACCGCGCGCCTGACCGCCGTGGACGGCAAAAAGCGCGGCAAGCTCGACATCAAGAATGGCGAACAGGCAACTGGCATCCGCACCATGCTGGAAGGCGCAAGCTTCAAGGCTATTTCGGTCGAAGCCAAGCCGACCAAGCGCAATCCCGGACCGCCTTTCACCACTTCGACCTTGCAGCAAGCCGCCTCCGGCCAGCTCGGTTTCTCGGCATCGCGCACCATGCAGGTAGCGCAGCGTCTTTATGAAGGCGTGGATATCGGTGGCGAGACTGCCGGTCTCATTACCTATATGCGTACCGACGGTGTGCAGATGGCGCCGGAAGCGATCACTGCCGCACGTCAGGCCATTGGCGAAACATTCGGCGCGAAATATGTGCCGGAAAAGCCGCGCTATTATTCCAGCAAGGCCAAGAACGCCCAGGAAGCGCACGAAGCCATTCGTCCGACCGATTTTTCGCGTCATCCGAAGGAAGTGCGCCGTTATCTCGATGAAGATCAGGCACGGCTTTATGAGCTGATCTGGAAGCGCGCGATCGCCAGCCAGATGCAGGCTGCCGATATAGAGCGTACGACGGCGGATATCGAAGCCGTCAACGGCTCGCGCTCGGCCATGCTGCGCGCCAATGGCTCGGTGACGAAGTTCGACGGCTTCCTTGCAGCCTATATGGATCATCGCGAGGAAGAGGAAGACGACGAGGATAGCGCAAAGCTGCCGGAAATTCGCAGCGGCGAAGCACTGGCCCGCGAAAAGATCGATGCCACCCAGCACTCGACCGAACCGCCGCCGCGTTATTCGGAAGCCTCGCTGATCAAGAAGATGGAAGAGCTGGGCATCGGTCGTCCTTCGACCTATGCCGCAACGCTCGCCACGCTGCGCGACCGCGAATATATCAGCATGGACAAGCGCAAGCTTATCCCGGAGCCGAAGGGTCGCCTGGTCACAGCTTTCCTTGAAAGCTTCTTCGACCGCTATGTGGAATATGACTTCACGGCGAGCCTTGAAGAAAAGCTCGATCTCATCTCCGACGGCAAGCTTTCGTGGAAGGACGTGCTGCGTGATTTCTGGCGCGATTTCTCGGGTTCCGTCGATGACATCAAGGAACTGCGCGTTACCAATGTTCTCGATGCGCTGAACGAAGAACTGGCTCCGCTGGCCTTCCCGGCCCGCGAAGATGGCAGCGATCCGCGTTCGTGCCCAACCTGCGGCACTGGCGTCTTGTCGCTGAAACTAGGCAAGTATGGCGCGTTTGTTGGTTGCTCCAATTATCCGGAGTGCAAATTTACCCGTCAGCTCGGCGGCGAAGCCAATGGCGAGGCCG
Organism: Brucella sp. 22210; assembly: GCF_052045675.1. Taxonomy (NCBI): domain Bacteria; kingdom Pseudomonadati; phylum Pseudomonadota; class Alphaproteobacteria; order Hyphomicrobiales; family Brucellaceae; genus Brucella; species Brucella sp. 22210. Next base: position 64,441 of record NZ_JBQEPD010000016.1, on the reverse strand, counting down.
CAGCAGCCGACGAACCGAAGTCGCTCGGCAAAGATCCGTTCACGGGTGAGGAAATCACTGCGCGGACGGGCCGTTTCGGTCCCTACATCCAGCGTGGTGACGGCAAGGAAGCCAAGCGCGCCAGCCTGCCAAAGGGCTGGACGCTGGATACGGTCGACCATGAAAAGGCTGTGGCACTGCTGTCGCTCCCGCGCGATGTCGGCCAGCACCCGGAAACCGGCAAGATGATTTCGGCGGGTATCGGTCGTTATGGACCTTATGTCAGCCATGACGGCACATTCGCCAATCTGGAAAATGCCGAGGAAGTCTTCTCGGTCGGTCTCAATCGCGCCGTTTCGGTGCTTGCGGACAAGCAGTCCAAGGGCGGTCGCGGTCGTTCTACCCCGGCAGCACTGGCAACGCTTGGTGATCATCCGGATGGCGGTTCCATCACCGTGCGTGACGGACGCTATGGTCCTTATGTGAACTGGGGCAAGGTCAATGCGACTTTGCCGAAGGGCAAGGACCCGGCAAGTGTCACGCTGGAAGAAGCGCTGGCGCTGATCACCGAAAAGGCCGGCTCGTCCAAGGGCAAGAAAGCCCCTGCCCGCAAATCCGCGGCCAGCACTGAAAAGAAAGCCGCTGCCAAGAAACCGGCAGCAAAGAAAGCTCCCGCAAAGGCAAAAGCCCCATCGAAGGCTAAGAAGGCCGCAGCGGCAGAGGAGTAACAATTGGCACGTCGTTTTTCCAAACCCGATTCCGGTCGATCCGCGCGGACCGAACGGCGTGCAGCACAGGCGAAATCGGAGGCGCATGCGGGCGATCCGCATGCGTTTTTGCCAACGCGTGAGGAAGTCCTCAAATATATCGAGGAGAATCCTGACCGCGCCGGAAAGCGCGAGCTGGCCAAGGCATTCAATATCAAGGGCGATGCGCGGGTTTATCTGAAAGACCTGTTGCGCGAACTGGCCGATGACGGTCTGGTCGAAAAACGCGCACGCAAGCTGTCCCGTCCCGGATCGCTGCCAAGCGTCGCCGTACTGGATGTAACGGGACGCGACGACGATGGCGGGCTGCTGGCCCGTCCAACCGAATGGGACGAAGCCGCCTATGGCAAGCCGCCGGTGGTGCTGGTGCGCCGCACACGGCTCAACAAGGCATCGGAAGGTGGCCCGGCAGTCGGTGTCGGTGACCGCGTTCTGGCAAAGATTTTCCGCAACGAAGACCGCGACGGCCCGGAGTATACTGCCCGCGTGATGAAGCGGTTGGAACACCGCGCCAATGCGGTGCTGGGCGTCGTGCGCAAGCTCGGCAACGGCGAATGGCGGCTGGAGCCTGTGGATCGCAAGCAGGCCGAAGTGCAGCTTGATCCCGCTCAATTGGAAAATGCCGAAAGCGGCGATCTGGTGGAAGTCGAGCTGATCTCGTCGCGCCGTCAGGGATTGCCGCGCGGTAAGGTCCGGCAGGTGGTTGGTTCCATCGATAGCGAAAAGGCGCTGTCGATGATCGCCATTCATGAGCACGAAATCCCGCATGTTTTCCCGGATGAAGTGATCCGCGAATCTGAAGACGCCAAACCCGCCACCTTGGACGGTCGGGAAGACTGGCGCGCTGTGCCCCTTCTGACCATTGATCCGGCGGACGCCAAGGATCACGACGATGCGGTCTATGCGGAGCCGGATACCGATCCGGAAAACCCCGGCGGCCAGATTGTCATCGTGGCGATTGCCGACGTGGCGGCTTATATTCGGCCCGGCTCGGCACTGGACCGCGAAGCTTTGAAGCGCGGCAATTCCGTCTATTTCCCGGATCGCGTTGTGCCAATGCTGCCGGAGCGCATATCCAACAATCTCTGTTCGCTGCGTGAACTGGAAGACCGCCCGGCGCTGGCTGTGCGCATGGTCTTTGCATCTGACGGTCGAAAGAAAGCGCACAAGTTCCATCGCATCATGATGCGCTCTGCCGCCAAGCTTGCCTATGCACAGGCCCAAGCGGCAATTGACGGCGCAACGGATGACAAGACGGCGCCAATTCTCGATAGCGTGTTGAAGCCGCTTTGGGCCGCTTACGCAGTGTTGAAGCGCGGTCGCGACGCGCGCGAGCCGCTGGAACTCGATCTGCCTGAAAAGAAAATCCTGCTGACGCCGGATGGCAAGGTGGACAAGGTGATCGTGCCGGAACGGCTTGATGCGCATAAGCTCATCGAAGAGTTCATGATTCAGGCGAATGTCGCGGCAGCTGAAACGCTGGAAGATCACCGCCAGCCTTTGATCTTCCGTATTCACGATGAGCCGGCGCTGGCCAAGCAGGAAAGCCTGCGCGAGTTTCTGCGCACGCTCGACCTTAATCTCGCCAAGGGCGGGCCGCTGCAACCGTCGCAGTTCAACCGTATTCTGGCGGCCGTCGACGACACTGATCATCAGGATCTGGTCAATCAGGTCGTGCTGCGCACCCAGAGCCAGGCCATTTACAGCCCTGAAAATATCGGACATTTCGGGCTGCATCTGCGCCGCTATGCGCATTTCACCTCGCCGATCCGCCGTTATGCCGACCTTATTGTGCATCGTGCCCTTATCAAGGCGCTGCGGCTTGGCAAGGATGGTATCACCACCGACGAAGAAGCGCGCCTTGAAGAAATATCTGCGCTGATCTCCTCCACCGAGCGCCGCGCCATGCTGGCCGAACGCGAAACCGTTGACCGGTTGATCGCCCATTTCCTCGCTTCGCATCTCGGTGACGAGTATGAAGGCCGCGTAACGGGCGTCACCCGGGCCGGTCTTTTCGTGAACCTTGCGACATATGGCGCGGATGGGCTGGTGCCCATTTCAACTTTGGGTCATGAATACTATTTATATGACGAAGCCAACCATGCGATTGCCGGAGAACGAAGCGGAAAAGGCTTCCGCCTCGGTGATACGGTTACGGTCAGGCTGGTCGAGGCGCTCCCCGTTGCGGGCGCGCTTCGTTTTGAGATGGTATCGGAACCGCATCCCCTGCCGATGTCGACGCGCTCGCATCACAAGGCAAGCAGGACGGTGCGTGGGCGAAAGGGCAAGCCTTCGGGCATCCCGCGTCACAAGAAGAGAGGTCGGTAATGAGCACGCTTGAGGCCAATTCCGCGCAGAACATTCAGGTTTTCGGTGGCGAAGCCAACAGTAAAGCCCATCCCAAGCGTCCGCTTGGCGAGGCCATGTGGCGCGGTTTCCGCTGCCGCTGCCCGCATTGCGGCGAAGGACAGCTTTTCCGCGCTTTCGTCAAACCCGTCGCCAAGTGCTCCGTATGCGATGAGGATTACACAGAACAGCGCGCTGACGATCTTCCGGCCTATCTGACGATCCTGATTGTCGGTCACATTGTTGTCGGCGCTTTCATGGGCGTGGAAGCCACGACCAATCTGCCACTATGGGCGCATATGGCAATCTGGGGGCCGCTGACGATCATTTTGTCGCTGATCCTGTTGCAGCCGCTCAAAGGGGCAACCATCGGCCTGCAATGGGCGCTGTACATGCATGGTTTCGGGGGTAAGGGCGAAGGCGACTACGGCGACGTGACCTGATCCGGCTATCATGACCGTGACAGTTTCCACTCCCTTGGCTGAACAAAAGAAGAAGGTGCTGCGCCCGCGCGACGCAGCCTCTCTGCTTCTGATTGACCGCTCGGCAGGCACGCCGCGTGTGCTGATGGGCAAGCGTCATCACAGCCTGGCCTTCATGCCGGGAAAATTCGTATTTCCCGGCGGTCGCGCCGATTCGATTGACGGCGCGATTGCGGCCGCAAACGAACTTAGCCACGACGACACACGAAAACTCCTGGATGGCATGGGCTCTCGCCCATCCATGCGCCGCGCCCGCGCGCTCGGGCTATGCGCTATCCGCGAGACATTCGAGGAAACTGGACTGCGTGTGGCCTATCCGGTCGCCGATGATTCTTCCGCTGAACCGCCGCGGGGGCTTCCGGCCAACCATCAGGATTGGCGGGCTTTTCTCGGTCAGGGCGCGCTGCCTGCGCTGTCGAGCCTGCGATATTTCGCCCGTGCCGTGACCCCGCCGGAACATGTCCGTCGATTCGATACCCGCTTCTTCATCGCGTTTTGCGACAGCCTGCCGGAATTCGGCAAACAACAGCTTGCACCAAGTGGCGAACTGGAGAACCTCGACTGGGTATCGATTGATGATGTGGCCAAGCTCGATGTCGCTCTCATCACCCAGATCATATTGAAGGAAGCCAAAAGCCTTCTGGCTGAAACACGCCTTGATTTGCCTGCTGCCCTCCCGGTGGTGCAATACCGTATGCGGCACGGCCGCTTTGTCCGTGAAGTGATCTGAACTGATGAATAATGAAATTCCAGCAACCGACCGTGCTTCTACCAAAACGAGCGCGGCAGGTGTAAAAGGCGCTCCTCCGCAAGAAGGCCAGATGCACTGGCGTTCGCTTGCAGCCGCCATTGCGACCATCAGTGCGGTGGGTGCTGCTATCGGTCTGGGCATTCCGCTTCTCAGTGTACTGCTGGAAAGCCGTGGTCATTCGGCAAGCCTCATCGGCGCCAATACGGCTGTTGCCGGCCTTGCCTCCATCGCCGCCGCGCCGCTCGCCGCCCCAATCGCCGCAAGGCTTGGCGTGGTCAAGGCCATCTTCCTGATGCTTATCATCGGCGGCGTTGCCTTCCTCGGCTTTCATTTCTTCCAGCCGCTCTGGGCGTGGTTTGCGCTGCGCATCGTGCTGCATTTCGCGCTGACGGTGCTCTTCGTCCTGTCCGAATATTGGATCAATGCCTCGGCGCCACCGGAAAAACGGGGGCTGGTTCTCGGTATCTATTCCACATCACTTTCGCTTGGTTTCGCACTTGGGCCTTGGCTTTTCTCGAAAATCGGCAGTGCCGGCGGCCTGCCGTTCTTCGTCGGATTCGCGATCATCATGGTCGCGCTTATCCCCGTGACGATTGCCTGGCGCGACAGCCCTGATTTCGAGGAAGGCGAGCATGTCCCCTTCCTGCCGTTCATTTTCGCGGTACCAACCGCGACGATGGCGGTCTTCGTCTTTGGCGCGGTGGAAACGGGCGGCTTTGCGCTGTTCCCGGTTTTCGGCGCACGGATCGGCTATCCGGAAGCAGATGCAGCGCTTCTGCTGACAATGATCGGCCTCGGCAATGTGCTGCTGCAAATTCCGCTCGGCATCATCAGCGACAAGATTCCGGATCGGCGCAAACTTCTGTTGTTTTGCGCGGTCACAGGTCTCATCGGCATGATCGCGCTGCCCTATCTGATGAACCAGTGGTATCTGATGGCGGGCGTCCTGTTTTTGTGGGGCGGCGTCGTGGCTGGCCTGTATACGGTGGGCCTTGCCCATCTCGGCTCAGAACTGACTGGCCGCGAGTTGGCCTCGGCCAATGCTGCCTTCGTGTTTTGCTATGCAATTGGCATGCTGGCAGGCCCGCAGGCCGTCGGTGTCGGCATGGATGCTTTCGGCCCGGCAGGTTTTTCGTGGACGCTTGGGGTATTTTTTGCCGCATATGCGATCTTTGCAGCAGGAAGACTGCTTTTCAGAAAGAAGCGGTCTTGACTTTTCGGCCCCAATCCGTAGTTATGCGGCGAATTTCCGCTGCCGGGTGAATTGCCGGAATCGCTGGCGGTTACCATCCATAGAGTATGACCCCGGAGAATGGGAACCCGATAAGCGGGTCCGGTTTCCGAAAAGGTGATGCTCCGGCAAAGTTAAAGAGCAGGTATTTCGATATGGCCAAGGCTACGACGATCAAGATCAAGCTTTTGTCGACCGCTGACACCGGCTTCTTCTACGTTACGAAGAAGAACAGCCGCACGATGACGGAAAAGATGACAAAGACCAAGTACGACCCGATTGCGCGCAAGCACGTCGACTTCAAGGAAACGAAGATCAAGTAATTCGTTTCCTGTGTTGCCCTTGCGGTAACCGGAATCAAAAAAGCCGTCTCTCGCGAGACGGCTTTTTGTTTTTGATCTGATGTTTATCAAAACAGTCAGGCTGCCGAAGCGACCACCCGATTGCGCCCGTTCTTTTTTGCGAGATAAAGCGCGGCATCGGTTCGGTCGAAAAGCGCTTCGACGCTGTCACCCATCAGGCGCAAGCCTGCCAGACCGACACTGATCGTCATATTGACCTTGTGACGCCCGCTGGCGACCGAAAAGGGCACAGCCTCCACGGAGGTACGGATACGCTCTGCAACGGCCGCTCCGGCCTGCAAATCAGTATCCGGCAGCACGACGATGAACTCCTCACCGCCATAGCGGCACATCAGATCCATGCCGCGTATATTCTTGCGCAGGCGCGAGGCGAATTCGCGCAAAACATCGTCACCCGCATCGTGTCCGTACTGATCGTTGACGCGCTTGAAATAATCGAAGTCGATCATAATGACCGTCAGCGGGCGCTCCCGACCCGTTGCGCGGCTATACAGCACCGGCATATGCGTATCGAGATAGCGGCGATTGTGCAGGCCTGTGAGGTCGTCTGTAACGGCCATGGTAATGGAGCGGTTCAGGCTTTGCCGCAGCAGATCGTTGTAGCACTTGCGCTTGATCTGCGTGCGCAGCCGCGCAAAAAGCTCCAGCTTTTCCAGCGGGCGCATCAGATAGTCGTTGACGCCAAGTTCCAGTGCGCGAACGACAAGCGCGCCTTCATCTTCCCGCACGATCAAGATAATCGGCACCAGTCGGGTGCGCTCGATGGTGCGCAGCTGCGAGCACAAGCGCAACGGATCGTAATAGGTGAATGCCGCCGAAACGACGATACTGTCGTAATCCGCTTCGATCGCCTTGATCAGAGCGGTATTGGCGTCATTGGCGATATCGACCCTATAGGTCTCGCTTAAAATCAGGCGCAAACGTGCTGCCGCCGTTTCATCTTCATCCACGATGAGGATACGCGCCGCGTCCTGCCGGTTTGGACCGGAACCGGAAACCTTGGCTATAAGCAGCGCCTCAACTTCCGCATCAGCCACGCTGTTGCTGCGTTGGAACAGTTCGTCCGACACCAGCTTCAGGCGGGCGAGGCTTTTCACGCGGGACATCAAGTGAAGATCGTTGACCGGCTTGGACAGGAAATCGTCTGCCCCCGCCTCCAATCCGCGAATCTTGTCTTCCGGGCGGTCAAGAGACGTCACCATAACGACAGGAATGTTGGAGGTGCGCGGGTCGTCCTTCAGCTTGCGGCAGACCTCGAAGCCATCCATGCCAGGCATGAGAACATCGAGCAGGACGACATCAATCTGGCCGCCCAGACAAATCTCGAAGGCATCGAACCCATTATAGGCACTGACGACTTCATAATATTCAGCAAGCAGCCTTGCTTCCAGGAGCTTCACATTGGAAGCCACATCATCGACGACGAGAATTCTGGCAGTCATGATCCCCCTCGCCTGGTCGAGCCTAAGCGTCGCCCAGATAAGACTTTATCGTTTCTATAAATCTTGGAACAGAAATAGGCTTCGAGATATAAGCCTCGCATCCGCCCTGCCGGATGCGCTCCTCATCGCCTTTCATGGCGAAAGCCGTGACGGCGATCACCGGAATATGGCGCAGTTCTTCATCGTCTTTCAGCCATTTGGTCACTTCTAGACCCGAGACTTCCGGAAGCTGGATATCCATGAGAATGAGGTCTGGCCGGTGTTCGCGTGCGAGATCAAGCGCCTCGAGACCGTTTCGTGTCCGGATCGTTTCGTATCCGCTGGCTTCGATAAGATCGCGAAACAACTTCATATTCAATTCGTTGTCTTCGACGATCATTACGCTTTTCGTCATCGAAACTTCCCTGGGGCAATTCCCCGGCCCGATTTTTCATTCATCCACTGGCATTGGCTGACACCAGACAGTGCGCGCCGACATTCCCCTCGGTGCACTCTTTGATTTAACCTCATTTCATTGACGAAAGGCAAATAATTCCGTTGTCGCTACAAGGGCATGCATCTTATATGAAAACAATAGCAGGCCTTAGCGGCGGCTGTTGGGATCGCTTGAAATGGAGAGTGACGGTGAAAACGCTTATGAACGAAACAGAAGCGCAAGGCCTCGCCATTGAAGCTTTGGCATGGCTCGCGCAGGATAAGGATTTGCTGCCCCGCTTTCTGGCACTGACGGGCATCGAAGCCTCATCCATTCGTCAGGCTGCGCGCGAACCGGGCTTTCTGGCCGGTGTGCTCCAGTTTTTCCTAAGCCACGAACCGACGCTGATGCGCTTCTGTGAGGAAACCGGGCGTGATCCGGCCATTATCCAGCAAGCGGCCTCGTTTTTGCCCGGTGGTGCAGGCCAGCATTTGCAGAGCGGCGCCGACTGATTCGAAGACGCCGTTCTGTTTCAAACCTGATTTCAGGCAGCAGTTGGTCCCGTAACCACCTCTTCGGCTGTCGAAACGCTGATAACGTTCAACTCATGTGCTCGCCCGTCGCGTGCCGTCCATGAAATCGACTGACCGGGCGCAAGTCCGATCAATGCCGTACCAATCGGTGTCAGAATCGAAATCTTGCCCTGAGCAATGTCCGCCTCGCCGGGATAAACAAGCGTCACGCGGCGCTCATGTCCGTCATTGGAACGGAATTCAACCACCGAGCCCATATGCACGACGTTCTGCGGCAGGCGCTTGGCAGGCACAACCTTGGCGCGATCAAGTTCGGCCATCAGCTCGTCGGCGATTTCCTCCTGCTGCTCGGGGACGCTGTTGGCCAGCCCCATCAGGCGCTCGTAATCAACGTCACTGACGACAATATTAGGCTTCTTGCGATTCTTGACGCTCATGGCGATAGCTCACTGTTATAAAGATAAATATCTCCGAGCGTCTTGGCTCGAAGCGGATGACTGGGGTGTTTTTGTGAAAGCGCTTATCGAGTTCGCTTGAGACAAGCGACGAACCATCCCCCGGAGCCCATCTGCGCTAGGCAGGGCTCGAGGGCCTTTATCCCGCGATCGGTTGAACCCGATGGAGTATGGCGGCGAAATGGTTGTTCATGACACTAAACTTGGTGATATCGCTGCCAATGTCAAGAGCATGACGGTTGGGCGCGGCTCTGCCAGTGGCGCTGCGCCGGATTGATGATATAGAAGGTATGTTCCTTTTATGTTCGTCAGATCAGCCTCGTTCCGATGATAACTGGTCAGACGACAACGCTGTGCACATTCACGATGGTTGAGAATTTCGCCGGAAACAGTTCTGAGCAAGGCTTATGCCGCGACTGCCTGTCGTTGCAGAAGAGCGCTTCCGTGCGCCGCTGTTATTCCTGCGGTAGTCCGCGCCTGATACGACACCCGGAACTATACAGGCTAACGCTTGCGCATATCGACTGCGATGCTTTTTACGCGTCGGTGGAAAAGCGCGACAATCCTGAACTGCGCGACAAGCCGCTCATTATCGGCGGCGGTAAGCGCGGCGTCGTTTCCACCGCCTGCTATATTGCCCGTATTCATGGCGTGCGCTCGGCCATGCCGATGTACAAGGCGCTTGACGCCTGTCCGGAAGCCGTCGTCATCAAACCCAATATGGAGAAATATGCCCGCGTCGGGCGCGAGGTGCGTCAGCTGATGCGCGACCTCACCCCAATGGTCGAGCCGCTTTCCATTGACGAAGCGTTTCTCGATCTCAGCGGCACCGAACGATTGCACAAGGCACCGCCCGCCGTTGTTCTGGCGCGCTTTTCCAAACGCGTGGAAAGCGAAATCGGAATCAGCGCGTCCATCGGCCTGTCCTATTGTAAATATCTCGCCAAGGTGGCTTCCGACCTGGAGAAGCCGCGCGGATTTTCTGTTATCGGCGAAGCCGAAGCGCTGGATTTTCTGCACGACAAGCCAGTGAGTATGATCTGGGGTGTAGGCAAGGCATTTGCAGCCAAGCTGGAAAGCGATGGCATCCGCAATATCGGTCAGCTTCAGACCATGGATGAAGGCGCACTGATGAAGGCCTATGGCACCATGGGCCAGCGTCTGTATCGCCTGTCGCGTGGACAGGATAGCCGGCGTGTCGAGCCTGATCACGATATGAAAAGCGTTTCGGCAGAAACAACCTTCAACACCGATCTTTCGACAGCTGCTGATCTCGTTCCTGTTTTGCGCGCGCTTGCCGAAAAAGTATCGCGTCGCCTGAAGGCTGGCGAAATTGCCGGACGCACGGTTGTGCTCAAGCTCAAAACACAGGACTTCAAACTGCGCACCCGCAATCGCCAGCTTTCCGACCCGACCCAGCTGGCCGACCGCATTTTCCGTCATGGATTGCAGCTTCTGGAAAAGGAGTTGGACGGAACCAAATTCCGACTGCTTGGGATTGGCGTCAGCGAGCTTTCATCGAGCGAGCGAGCCGATCCGCCCGATCTGGTCGACACACAAGCCACCAAACGCGCTGTGGCTGAAACCGCGATTGATCGCCTGCGCAACAAGTTCGGGCTGAATGCAGTGGAAACGGGCTATACCTTCTCGAAAGGCAACCTCGCCCGCACACAGACACCGCCAGATCGCGACGATGAAGATTGAGTGGTTGCTACCTGAGTGGAATTCAAACCGCTCGGTTTAGCGCGGAAACTAACTTGTTTCGGCACGAGACTTGCGGTTCAATCCCGATAAATACAGACACGGAGGGTAGAATGCTCACAGGACCACTATGTCGAGCGGGCCGCGCACTCGTTGAGATTTCGCGCGATAATCTTGCGAAGCTGTCAAAAGTGGACGCGTCGGTTATCGAAGACTTCGAACGGAAAATCGATAAGCCTTCAGCCGAAGTTATCAACAAGCTGCAAGTGGCTCTGGAAGACTTAGGTGCGGTCTTTATCCCTGAAGACGAGCGCGGCGTTGGCGTTCGGTTGAAATTCACGGCTTCGGAAGCCAAACGCATCGCCATCCTCGAAGGCGAAGGCGGCATTATAGCCCAGGATGACGTGACCTGACACAACGCTCGCGTGGCCATGCAAAGAACCGTATGTACGGCAAATGCGTGATGTACTGGGGATCATAGCAGCAAAGCATGAATGAGCGTCTGCCCCGCGTAAACGGGGCAAATTTCTCATCCGCCCCAAACGGTCTTGCCACCGGCGAGGCCCGATCCCGAACCTCCCAAAGATCCAACCCTGTTCTTGCCGCTCGCAACGATGGTAGCAGCAGATTTTTCGGACTTTACTGTCTGAGTGTCTATGTTTCCGTTCGCTGGCACTGCTGCGAACGCAGTCCCCGTCACCATGAATGCACCAACAGCTAACAAAGCTATGGTCTTCATTATCCCTCCTCTGCTGGTCTCGCCAGCATGACGCCGAAATACAATCTGATCATGTCGGCGTTGTTACACAATCCAGGTAGAGCAAACGTCAGAATTGGCTTCTATGCTATACGGCACTTGTCGTATTTCGGCATGAGAAGGCTATTTGGATGTGATCAACAATATTGAATCTTTACATGGCTGTAGCATAAGGTCGATAATAGAAGTCCGGGCGGGACATAAACCATATTGGCAGGAGAGCACCTTATGTCACCGAAGCTCAAAGCCGCGCTCGTCGGCGCAATCGTTGCAATTGTCGTAGGCTTCGCCGCATCGCAAGGTCTGATCAGCCAACAGACAGCAGAAGAAATCAAGGCCAAGACAAATGAAGTTCTTACAGAAGAACCTGCCCCCGCTCCTACACAGACGCCTCAGCCGCAAACGAATGAACCCCAGCCGCAAGCGCAGCAACAATAGGCTTGCACCTGTCTTCCGACCAGCACCGTGCTAACCGCTTGCTTCGCATGTACAGCGGTTCAGACAGAAACCATCCGCTACCGGAGGGGGTGCAGAGTGAATTGATTGCCACACTCAATAAATTAATCATTGAGTATCAAGTGCTTATAGCGATTTTGGATAAGAGATGGAGGCCTCGCCCGGAATCGAACCGGGGTGCAAGGATTTGCAGTCCTCTGCGTAACCACTCCGCCACGAGGCCTTCCTGAGAGCGTTTCCAAATCAATTGGTTGTGCTCTGCGCAGTTCCAATATTGATCCCTGCCCGCTTCGTCAAGCGATTCGAGGCCTTTGTGTAAAAAATCCTTGGTGTTTTCCTTTGCCATGCAAAAGAGCGCGCAGATGCCCTCCATCTGTCCCCAAATCATCGTGCGGCAATTGTGATCGCGAGAATATTAGAACCTTACGATCTGTTAACTCGTTGGAAAGGACAGGCTGTGCAACAATAAGCGCATGAGACAAGCCTCACCATGGAGACGCGTTAAACACGCCGTTTGCGTCGTGCTGAGAGTGGTCGTCCTTGCTGCGCCCATTCTGCTGGCATTGGCGGCCTTGACCATGGTGACCAATCCGGACGGCAACAAGATGCCTGTTCCAGACAAGGGCGTTTCCGGAGGAACCGCACCGACCGGCAACTGATGCCGTCAGAGCCTACGATAAGTGGAACCGTTTGGTTTCAGCGCGGATAGCTCAGCTAGAGAGCAACTTGTCGTTACAAATTGCAACAACGGGAAACCTTACCGCCAGATCAGAGATTTAAATAGCTTTTAGGATACCGCAATCATTTAATTGCGGAGATGGTCTATGGCCAAGCTACAGCTCTTTTTCTCAAAAGCCATGCCCTATATGGGAACGGGCTTCATGCTCGTTAATTTTGTGGCCTTGCTCTATGCCGTCGTCATCCACTGACGATCTTTATGAGGTTCATCGGTTCCGAAAAGGGCGCCGTAGCGCCCTTCGTTACTTAACGACGTGCCACACGCCGCCCTTGCCATCCCCCTTGGCGTCGCCCTTCTTCATATCTTCATGGTAACGATAAAGCGGCATGCCTTTATAGGCCCACATATCCTTGCCATCCATTGCTTTGACGACCGAGAAATCTGTGTCCGCTTTCGAGGCCTTTTCTGCATGAAATGCAGGCCACATTTTCAGACATTGGGCATCGCATGACGATTTGCCGCCCATATCCTTGTCGAAGGTGTAGAGCGTCATGCCTTTCGGCGTGACCAGCATTTTGCCGGATGGGCTGTCCATCATTTTGGCAGGTTCGGCAGCAAATGCGCCAGCGGTCGACAGCGCGACCAATCCGAGTGCTAGAAACATCGTTTTCACGGCATATCCTCCTTGGATTCGGAAGACAGGCTTATGATCATTACAACTTTGCCTGTTCCTTCCAAGGAGAATTGTGCGCCCGGTTGTCGCCTGAAATATGGCGCAGCATCAGTTCGCGGCAGGAACCGGACAGCTCATATCGCCCTCTTCACAGCTCAGATATTTCTGGAATTGTTCGTTGCGCTGCTTGGTCAGATCGGTTTTGCAAGAGGCAACGAGCATCGAATGGATGGTGCCTCCCGATGAATCTGCGGTCGTGAAATCACATTCAGCATCACGGAATGCAATCCAGGCGCGCTGGGCTTTGACAAACAGCTTCTTGCTGTCTGCATCATCGGCAAGACGCTTCTGGATTTCCTTGAAGCTGGTATTCAGCTTCTTGTCGGCAGCAGAAAAATCATCGCCTGCGCACTGGGTCATCGTGGCTTGGTCTTGCGCATTGGCGCATTTATTGGACGCCGCTGTCGCGGGCAATGAAAGAAAAAGCAAGGAAACACTCAGAGCGGCAATCCGTAGCATTCAAACTCTCCCAAGCGAAAAGACCATTTCAAAAAACTATAGTCTTTCTCGCTTCTAATGCATCCTAAACAGCTAATATAGGTTAACCGCCGAAAATCCGAGAAAATTTCGGCTGATATTGCTTATTTCTTATCGTCATTAGCAGCTCTTTGTTCGATCCAGTCACGTGCGGCCTGCCAGCTACCAAAAGCCTTACGCTGGTCATGGATCGCATAGGCGACCCAACGCTCCTCGGGGTTCTCGGCATCTTCGGGCATGATTGTGCCGATACGATTGCCATAGCTGTCCTGCACCGGATAAATCATCGAAGCTTCTCCCCGGAGATTTGTTTGTAATGGTCGTCTGCAACGACCTTTCTGTTCATTGTTTTTACACTCGATTGCCAGCGCCAAACCAGCAGTTATTATTGGTCCCACTATTCTGGGGTATGGCGGAGGAATAAACAATGCTCACTACACTTATAGAACTTCCCACCTATGCCATATTTTTATTTTTCATCGCATTTGCCATTATACTGTATAGCGTCGGCTATGGCGCATTACGATATCTGAGCAGGCACGCGAAGCACGATATCTTCTCCATACCCGCCCCAGCATTTCTCGGCACGATTGCGACGGCATGGGCGCTCTCCATGGGCTTTGTGGCTGCTGACGCTTGGTCGCTCAATTCTCGCGCCGATTTTTCCGTCAGCAAGGAACGTTCCGCCATTCATCGATTGCTCGACACGGCGAACCCCATCGTTCTCGACAACGCGGAACTGAAAACAGCGGTGTTGAACTATCGCACCATCGTCATCGACGACGAATGGGGACAGCAGAACAACACCGTTTCTACATTAGACGTCGACCACGCGATTCTGGGAATTCGCGCAATCGTCCAAAAGATTGCACTTTCTGGCCTGCCCGGCCCGATTGTCTCGCAGCTCGTCAACGATTTTGACGAGCTTCAGGATGCGCGCAATGAGCGGCTGGCCGTCGCCAGCTCATCGATTGACGAATCCAAGTGGTATCTCGTCCTGTTCCTGACTTTGCTGACAGCGATCACGATTGCTGCCGTTCATGCAGACCGTCCGCTCGCTGGAAAGCGCGCGCTGGTCCTTTATGTGCTGACTGGCACGATCAGCCTCTGGATCCTAGCGAACCACGCTAATCCTTATGTCGGCATGGGGGATCTCAAGCCGGACCTGCTCTTTTCAGCACAAAGGCATTCTCCAGCCCCAACGCAGCCCGCTGGATCGTGAATGATGGTTTCGAGCAGGCAATGCAGGAAATCGCCTGAACGCGCGCCTACGCCCGCTCTGATCCATTAATTTCGAAAAGAACATGAAAAGCAGCGTTGCTCTCCAATGCGTCACCGCGTCGGACCGATTCGCAGTCTCCACATAACAATTTGAAGACGGATGAGTTTTGCCAGATCGGAGCTGTTGAAACGCAACTGCGTCTTGCTTTGCTTCTAAAGCAAAACTTGATCTGCGGAATGTAAGTGATTGAGATTTTAGCGACTTCAGAAATTGAAGTGGCTCCCCGGGCCGGATTCGAACCAGCGACCAACCGGTTAACAGCCGGTTGCTCTACCACTGAGCTACCGGGGAACAGGTGCTCGTTGCGTCAGCGAGGTGGCGTATAGCAAAAGGATTTCAGGTTTGCAAAGGGCAAAATTGAATTTTTTCCAACTTTTTGCATCTGCCTCACGAAACCCTATATTCTCTGGGACATTCAGACGTAAAAAATATCTAGCAGCCGTGGAGAGACCTGGTCCAGTGAACGAAGAAACCAACCAAAAAGCACCTCGCAAGGTCATTTTGATTCTTGGTCGGCGAATCCCGATTCCTCAATCGGTGATGATGCGGCGCGTTTTGGGCGGCTCTCTGGTGGCTGGGGGCGCACTTGGCTTCTTGCCGGTGCTCGGCTTCTGGATGCTGCCGCTGGGATTGATTGTGCTTTCTCACGATTCTCATCGCGTTCGTCGCATTCGTCGACGCAGCGAAATCTACATCTGGCGGAAATGGGTTCGGCGTAACGCTTCGTCGAATGCAAATGGCGGTGCGGGAAGCTGACGTCTTTCTGCCTCGTTAACAACGTCCGGTAACAATCAGTATCAGCTCCATAAAAGCGATATGGCCCAGCGAGAAGCCGGGCCACTGCGAGTCCGTCCGTCAGTTGATGTTTCAGGACAGATTCTTCCGCCGCTGCGCATAACTACGCCGACGGACTTCACCCGGTGTCAGATGGCGGTATTTGCGCAGCGCGGTCGTCATGTGGCTCTGACTGGAAAAGCCCAGCGTGGCGGCAAGCTCGCTCAAGGATATATCGGTCTCGCGCAGGCACCGTTCGGCTTCGTCCAGCCGAAGCCGCATCAGATATTGATGCGGTGTGAGACCGAAGCTCGCACGAAAGCAGGTTGCAAAATGGCCCGCTGAAATACCGATCAATGACGCCATATCAGGTACGGACACCTGCTGGCGATAATGTTCCTTGAGATAGTTCTCGATCTGGCGACAGGCATAGTTACTGAGCCCGAACTGCTGCTTGTTGCTGCCCCGGGCGATTGATGCGTTGCGCACCAGCACACCCGTCAGCACTGTACGGAAAGCATCCATATAAGCGCCGCTCACATGCGGTGAGACTTGCAGCTCGCCCCACAAAATTTGCGCCAGTTGCAGGCATTGTCTGTTGGAAAAATGCAGTGGTGTCCAATTGTGAGACGCTTCTTCCCCCTCTTCTGCGGAGAAAAAGGAATCATCAAGCGTAACTGTCAGATGAGCCGTATTTTTGGGCCACACGACTGCGCAGCTCATATGAGCGGGAATGATGAACGTCATCCCTGCTGGACAGTTAATGATTTCCTCAGCCCCTTCGAACGGCTTCCATTTCAGCCCGCGCACCATTTCAAGAACGATGATGGCTATGGTTTCGAGTGACTGATACGTCCTCTCGCCGGTGTCTGAAAAACCATAATCTATATTTTGCTTTTCACCGCCACCCAGCGATGCCAGCTGCATTGAATTGATTACGGGCGATGGATCATAAGTCGATAAATTCATTGAATTATTCTTCATGACTATGCTCATATTATCCTCAATCATCAAACCGGAAAAAAGAATAAATATCGGGAGCGCCACGGGTTTAACTGAACGGACTCGAAACCTGTATTCCCCCTGCGTTTCAGAAAATCAAAACGGCCTTCCCTCAAAAACCGCGTGAATGCCGCAAATCAATCATTAGTTGTAATTGAAAGTTTATGCAACCGAATTATTGAAGCCTGACAGTTTATGCGCGATTGCTGATTTGGTTGTTGCACTCGTGGTTCGCAGGCCAGTGTTTTGACGCAATTTTTAGAAATCTGCGAGACGCCGCATTATTGCACGCCATTGCATTTTGCTGGCTCAGCAATCCCTTGTCGCGACGGATTCTCATATGAAAAGGCTACTTCCCGTTGACTTTAAGGGGATGCATTCTGTCGATAAGGACAGAATGCAAAGCTGTCCACAATGACAACCTTGCGTCACACCGCTGTAATAAATCCCCATTAAACAACGATCCACGATGTTGGGGCAGCGTATCGTAGCTGTTTCTCTACTCGAACCAATTTTGCCGCTTGTCGAGGTCTCACAAAGATGTTTCAATCTGAATTGCACGGCTGTGCAGAAAAAATAAAAACAGCCGGCGATCCTGGGGAGGAGACGCCTATGCCAGCTTTTCTGGAGGTGGCGAGCGCGCGCGTTCGTTACGGCAATAATGAGGTTCTCAAAGGGGTTGATCTGTCAGTCCGCAAGGGTGAGTTCGTCGCTCTGCTCGGATCGTCCGGTTGTGGAAAGACAACTTTGCTGCGTGCAATCGCAGGTTTCAATACACCCAGTAGCGGCGCAATCAAGGTCAATGGGACGGACGTAACCCGGTTGCCGCCAGACAAGCGCGGCATGGCGCTCGTGTTCCAGTCTTATGCATTATGGCCTCACATGACCGTTGCGCAAAATATCGGTTATGGCTTGCGCATTCGTGGCATTGCAAAAGACACGATCAAGCAAAAGGTGCTGGAAGTTGCCCGTCTGCTAGGCCTCGATGCGCTGCTGGAAAGAAAGCCCACGGCCCTGTCCGGCGGCCAACGCCAGCGCGTCGCGCTTGGCCGTGCCTTGGCCATCCAGCCGGATATCCTGCTTCTTGACGAGCCCCTCTCCAATCTCGACGCGCGTATTCGCCTGTCGGTGCGCCATGAAATCAGCGCGTTGCAACGCCGCTTGGGCATTACGGCTGTGCACGTCACCCATGATCGCGAAGAAGCCATGGTGATGGCCGACAGGATCGTCATTCTCAACAATGGCGAGATTGCCCAGGCCGGTGCGCCTGAAGAAGTCTATAATCACCCGGCGTCTGATTTTGTCGCCGCCTTCATGGGCGCGGAAAACCTGATCGAACTGCCGGTCTCCGTCAAAGCGGATAAGATTGAAATCGCGGCGGGCACACATAACAAGGCGAGCACCATTCCAGCCGGAAGGAGAAATCTTTCCGATGGCATTGCCTCCGCGCGTTTCCGCAGCGAAGCCGCGCAGCTCGCAAGTCCGGGTGCCGCCCCTAACCGCAATGGACCCGCGCTCGTTCTTGCAGGCACGGTAGAGCAGACCAGCTATCCCGGCGGCCTCTGGCGACACATGGTCCGTATTGGCGACCGCCACATCATGGTCGATGCGCAGGAAAGCCATCAACCGGGATCAGACGTCGAAATCCGCATACCGGAACAGGCGCTTTTTCTCTTCGACAAATAGCCTCGCAACCGCATTGCCGGGCAGCGTTTCGGCTCGGCCTTTGTCAGTACTGCGGGCATCAAACGGCCCGCAGCCTCCTAAAATTCCCGATGAAGCAACAGGGTGTTCAACATCCCAATCGCAATCCACAAAACCGGTCCATCCGGATTTAACAGGAGTTTTCCATGAGAACGGCCCTGAAAGCAGCAGTTGTACTCGGTCTTACCGTTGTCCCTGCATCTGCCGACGAACTGACGGTGCTTACCGCTGGCGACCAGAACATGGTCGATTACGTCAACCAGTATCTCGGACCTTTGTTCGAGAAGGAAAATCCGGGCACGACTGTGCGTGTTGTCGGCACGGGCCCGGGTGACGCCGGCTCGCAGAAGATTCTCGAGCGTTTCGAAGCCCAGTCCAAGGCTGGCGTCGAAAAGTGGGATACGGACGTTGCTGTTGTCCATGAAAAATTCGTCGGACCAATGGTCACCGGCAAATTCCTTGAAAATTATCGTGGCAAGATCGAAACCGGCAAACTGGTAACCCGCGACAATGCCAAGATGGCGCTCGGCACCAATGTTGATGGCTATGTCATGCCGATGTTCAACAGCCAGACCGCGCTTGCCTATAATCCGGCGCTCGTCGCTACCCCGCCGAAGAGCTACGACGAACTCGTCGCCTGGGCCAAGGAAAACCCGAAGCAGTTTGGCTATAACGGCATCAAGGGCGGCGCTTCGGGCGTCAGCTTCGTGATGGGCTGGATCTATGCCTATGGCGGCGATGCGAACAAGCTTCAGCAGGGACCATTCGAAGAAGGCGAAGCCAAGAACTGGGACAAGGCTTTCGCGTCTCTGAAGGAATTCACCAAGAATGCAACCCTGACGCCGGGCAATGCCGGAACACTCGACATGCTGAGCCGCGGCGAAATCGCAATGGGTCCGGTCTGGGTGGATATGTTCTATTCGTGGAAGGCCAATGGCCAGCTGCCTCCGGAGATGAAGCTTGTTCTGCCGGAGCCGGGCATGCCGGGCCAGCCGATGCACTATGTCATTCCGGAAAAGAGCGCGCATAAGGAACTGGCAGAGAAGTTCGTGGCGCTGGCAACCAGCCCCAAGGTTCAGGCTGAAGGCATCGTGAAGCGTTTCAACTGGTATCCGGGTATCGACGCCGACAACGTCAAGTCGGAACTTGATGCCGACACCTGGAACAAGCTTTTCACCGATATCACGGCTGACGATCTGGCCAAGTTCGGCAAGTCCTTCCCGATTGCTCCGTACAACACCGCCATTCTCGAAGCCTACGAACGTCAGGTTGGCAACTGATAACCGCATTGCCGGATGCGCCATCTCTGGCGCATCCGGTATTCCATCGTTTTCATGAGGTCTCGAATGTCGCCTAGACTGACGGGTTTGCTACTGGTTGCCCCTGCATTGGCGATCGTTGTGGTATTGTTTATCGTGCCGTTGTTCGGCGCCCTCACCGGTGCATTTTATGTTTCCGGAGAATGGGGCTTCGGCAATTTCACCAAGACATTCGAGCTTTATTCAAGCGACATTCTGTTCACGCTGCTGATCGTCGTGCTGTCTTCAGTACTGATCGCGCTGCTTTCCATCGCGATCGGTGGTTATCTGACGCTCGGTTCCAATCCGCGCGCGGTCGCCGTGCTGCGGTGGCTCTATCGCTGGCCTTTGTTTATTCCGTTTATC
This sequence comes from Brucella sp. 22210, assembly GCF_052045675.1. Lineage (NCBI taxonomy): Bacteria > Pseudomonadati > Pseudomonadota > Alphaproteobacteria > Hyphomicrobiales > Brucellaceae > Brucella > Brucella sp. 22210. The sequence continues at coordinate 44,449 of NZ_JBQEPD010000016.1, read as the reverse complement.
GTCGTTGGCCAGATATTGCGGACCTTTCTCGCCAAGAATGGTCTGATGAACAGCCTCCTGTTCGAAACCGGCATATTGACGCCTTTGCAGGCGATGAGCTTTCTCGACTGGCGTGGCATTACCATTGCATTTGTCTGGAAACAGACGCCCTTCGTCACCCTGCTTCTGGCAGGCGCCATGGCGTCGCTCGACAGGAGCACCATCGAATCCGCCCGCAATCTGGGTGCAGGACGCCTTCGCATCCTGATTGAGATCGTTTTGCCGCAAGTACGCCAGACGTTGCTCGTGGGCCTCATTCTGAGCTTCGTGACCATGATGTCGGTATTGTCGGTACCGCTGATGATCAACGCGCAATCGCCCACCATGATCACCGCCAATATGGCCTTCCGCATCAATGCCTATGGCGATTACGGGGTCGCCAACGCGCTCGGCACGATTTCGCTGCTGATGACCAGTCTGGTGGCGTGGATCTATCTACGCCAGACCATGAAGGAGCACGGCAAATGAGCACTGCCTTCGACTGGCGCTGGATTCCGCGCGGTATCATCCTCGGCCTTCTGGCCTTCGCAATCTTCGGCCCGTTGGCCAACCTCCTCTTGTGGGCTGTGGCGGAGCGCTGGTATTTCCCCCACACGCTTCCGCTGCAATACGGCTTTTCGTTCTGGGCCAATGTGTTTTCGCCACGCGGCAACGCGCTGTCTTCGCTTGGAACCAGCGTCCTCATCGCAATCCTGACCGTAATTGTCTCGCTTGGTCTGGCCATTCCGGCCGGTTATGCGCTGGCACGGCTGAAACTGCCGTTTCGTGGCCTGATCCTGCTGACGCTTCTGATCCCGCAGGCCTTTCCGAACCTGCCGGTCTATGTGAACATCGCGCAAATGTTCTATTCGTTTGGCCTCAACGGCACGATCATCGGCGTTGTACTGGTGCATGTCACGCATGGGCTCGTTTATGCGGTCTGGATTGCAACCGCTGCTTTCTCGGCCATCGACAGCGAACTTGAAGAGGCGGCGCGTTCCATGGGCGCATCTGCGCTGAAAACCTTCTTCGACATCACACTGCCAATTGCGGCACCGGGACTGCTGGCAAGCGCGATCTTCGTTTTCCTGGAATCGCTGGACGAGTTTACCGGCACCTATTTCGTGGGCGCGCCGGACATTTCCACCCTGCCGCTCTTGCTCTATACGGCAAGCTCCGGCGGCAATTATCAGATTGCATCGATCAGCGCGCTGATACTGCTTGTGCCGTCGATTGCATTCATGTTCGTTGTCGAGCGGTTCCTCCGCGCCGATGTTCTTTCGAAAGTGGGACGCTAGAAATGGCTCAGCAAGATCAGGATGCCAATGGTGGCCCACGCTTCATCAGCGCGCATGAAGTGGCGCAGGAGGCTGGCGTCTCGCGTTCCGCCGTTTCCCGCACTTTCACACCGGGCGCGAGCGTTTCAGCTGCCACCCGCGAGAAAGTTCTCAAAGCTGCGGACAAGCTTGGCTATCAGGTCAATGATCTTGCCCGTGGCCTTCTCGCCCATCGCAGCCGCATCGTCGGCATGATCGCCGCCGATCCCGACAGCCCTTTCCGCGCACGTCAGATCGCAACCCTTTCCAGACGCCTTGCAGCCCGCGGCAATGTGCCGGTGCTGATCCCAACCGGCCAGCACGGCGAAAACCTTTCTGCGGCCCACGAAGCGCTGCTGCGTTATCGGGCGGAAGCGACAGTGGTCCTGTCGGGCATGCCGTCCTCATCATTTGTCGAGCTGGCACAGCGAAACGGCCAGCCGCTCATTCTCGTCGGCAGAACAGAAGCCGGAGCAGACCACGTCCACGCCAATAACAAGCTTGCGGCGGAAACCGCCGTCGATGTTTTCGCGGCGCGCGGCTTCAAAAAACTCGGCCTGATTACGTCCAATGTCGGCAGTTACAGCCTTGTAGAACGCGAGCAAGCCTTTGTGGCAAAGGCAAACAATCTCGGTCTGCCGGTCGTCATCCAGCGTGGTGAACTGACCGATTATGACAGCGGGTTTGCCGCCGGTTCCCTGCTGCTTGGCGACAAGGACCGTGTCGAGGCCGTGTTGTGTGTCAATGATCTGATGGCGTTTGGCCTGATGGACTGCGCGCGCGATGTCTATAATCTCAGCATTCCCGATGATCTTTCGATCATCGGCTTCGACAATGTGGCCGAGGCGCGCTGGGGTGCGTATCGGCTGACGACATTTGATCAGAATGCGGAACGCCTCTCGGCGGAGATTGTTCGTCTGCTCGATGAACGGGAAAATGCACCCAACGAGCCGCCGCAGACGGTTGTGCTGGATATGCCGCTCATTTTGCGCAGCAGTGTGCGGCCACTGAAAACAGACAATACCAAGGGCGCAAAGGGTGCCTGACCACATGACATTTCATTCCGTCTGGCTGCGCCCGGCGCGGGGCGACCTGCAGTTCCTCGAAACGATAGTTCGCGATCTGGCACTTCGCTTCAACACCCCGGTTTTCGAACCGCATGCAACATTGATCCCGGATATGGAGCGTTCGGCTGAAGAGTTGCAGCCCTTGATCCTCAGCCTTGCAATGGGGCGCAAGCCGCTGGATGTCAGGATCGAAGGCATAGCGGCAACAGAATCCTATTTTCGTTCGTTCTATGCGGCGCTGGAGAAAACACCGTCGCTGATGGATTTTAAGCGCGATACAATCGGCATTTCGGGCCTGGACGATCTGGCGAGTTTCGTCCCACATGTGTCTCTCGCCTATGGCGTTCCGGATACACCCGAAAAGCACGACGAGATGAAACGGCTTTCGGAGGCACTGTCCGGTCGCAGCCTGCGTTTCGACCGTATGGTGATCGTCAGCTCTTCCAGCATGACGCCAATCGACCAGTGGATCGTCAAAAACGAGATTTATCTGGCGGGATAAGTCCAAGAAAAAGCCCGCCATTCAATGGCGGGCTTTTCAAGTTCAGCAGCACTGAATGAGATCAGAGCGGGCGTGGATGGTTGCGGTAAACATCCGCAATATCGGCCAGCACCTCGTCCGACAATTTCAGCTCATGGGCGGCAATATCAGTCTTCAGCTGTTCGACCGTCGTCGCCCCGATGATTACCGATGTCATGAACGGATGGGTCAGCGAGAAGGCAATGCCCATCTGCGCAATATCGAGGCCGTGTTTCTTCGCAACGTCGATATAGGCGCGAACGACCGGTTCCGAATGGGAATTGTCGCGCCACAGGCCACCGTCAGTCACTGCTGCGCGCGAACCCGCCGGAACATTGCCGCCGAGATATTTGCCCGTCAGCACGCCCGCGGCCAACGTCGAATAGGCGAGCAGGCCGACATCTTCCGCGAGCGACACTTCAGCCATGTCGAAATCGAACTGGCGCTGCAAAAGCCCATATTCGTTCTGGATCGACGCCATACGCGGCAGGCCTTCTTCTTCGGCCATACGCAGCCAGCGCATCGTTCCCCAGGCGGTTTCGTTGGAAAGACCGACGTGCCGGATCTTGCCTTCGCGAACCATATCGTCGAGGCCGAGCAAAGTGTCGTGCATGTGCTGCAATTCCGACTTCGCATCGTTTTTGCTGAAATCGAAATTCCAGCCCTGTCCAAAATGGTAATGCGAACGCATCGGCCAGTGAATCTGGTAAAGATCGATGTGATCGGTCTGGAGGCGCTTCAGGCTGTTCTCAACCGCTTCGCGCACGCTGCCGCGGCTTGGGCGCGCACCGCCGCGAATCCATTCCTGACGACCGCCGCCTGCAATCTTGCTGGCGAGAATGACCTTGTCGCGCTTGCCCGAAGCCTTGAACCAGTTCCCGATATAGGTCTCGGTCTTGCCGTAGCTTTCGGCGCTCATCGGAATGGCATAGCCTTCCGCCGTATCGATGAAGTTGATGCCCGCATCAACAGCAATATCCAGCTGCTCATGCGCATCAGCTTCGGTGTTCTGCACACCCAGGTCATGGTTCCGAGGCAAATTTCGGTGACAGAGAGGCCTGTACGGCCCAAGGACTTCTTTTTCACGAGGATTTTCCGGATCAATTGGCCCGCAGAAATGCGGAATAATGCGAGGAGTAAAGTGATAGCCCCGCTTCACCACTCCTGACAACCCTGTCACAAAATATTCAACGATTACAGGAAGCGCTCTGCCGAATATGGCATCGGATCGATATAGGTTTTCTCGCCCGTCATCATTTCCGCAATAAGCCGTCCGCTTGCAGGCCCCAGCGTCAACCCGTGATGGGCGTGACCAAAATCGAACCACAGTCCCTTGTGGCGCGGCGCCGGGCCGATCACTGGCCGCATGTCTGGCAGGCACGGGCGCAGACCGAGCCACGGTGTGCTATCCACCGGCTCGCCGAGCTGCGGTACCAGACGCCGTGCAATCTTTTCCGTCTTCCCGAGCTGTATGCGATTGGCCGCAGCCAAAGGTGATGCGAATTCGATACCGGTGGTCAGGCGCACGCCCTGCACCATCGGCGCCAATACGTAACCCGCTTCCTCGTCCACCACCGTATGGCCCAGCCGCGTGTTGTTCCGCATCGCGAAATGCAGGTGATGGCCACGTTTAATGCCAAGGGGTATAGGATAACCGAAGCGCCGGAAAATCGGTGCCGCTTGCGGTCCAAGCGCCACGACGACGTCACGGGTCTTGACCGGCCCTTCCTGCGTCGTAACCTGCCAGCTATCGCCGTTCTGGGTCAGCGTTGCAGCATCGCCATGCGCAAATTTGCCACCGCGCCGAAGAAACAAATCGGCATAAGCCTGCACAAGCCCAGCCGGATTGACGACGGTTTTCGGGTCGAGCCAATGAATACCGCCTGCGACTTCGCCCAATGCAGTTTCGCGTGCGCGCAAGGCGCCAGCATCCAGAATGTCATAGGAAAGATTGAAACGCTGCAAATTGGGTAAACGGCGCACTGCGGCATCGAAGGCGGGCTGGTTGCGGAAAACTTCCATCCAGCCCTGCTTGCGAATGAGTTTTTCGCAGCCCGCTTCGGCCACCAGAGCATCATGCTCATGCACGCTTGCTTCGACGAGCGGCAACATGGCTTGCGTGGCAATCTCCAGACGTTCAGGCGACGATTCCCGCCAGTAACGGAAAAGCCAGCGCGCCATGCGCGGAACATAAAGCGGAGAATAGCGAACATCGGTGCGCACGTTCGTGGCGTAGCGCAGCAGTTTGCCAAAGCCCTGTGGAAAGGAATAGGGAATAACGCTGGAGCGTTCGATGAGGCCCGCATTGCCAAAGCTCGTTCCCTGCCCCGGCTCACCCTTGTCGACCAGACAGACGGAGCGCCCGCGTGCCTGCAGATGAAGAGCGGCAGAAACGCCGACAATGCCGGCTCCTAGAACGATAACATCCTGATTTTGCATCGGTATTTCCGGCATTCAAATTGCAATACGCGCCGACCCTAAGCCGGCGCGTTTCTGCTCGTAGCAACACTTAAGCATTTCCAGCAAAAGTGCGAGCGGTTCCGACGATTCCGTTACAATAGGAACCGCTCTAGCTGCGTGTAGAGATCAATAAATGTCGAAGTCGAAATACTTCTTCACGATGGTAGCATAGGTACCGTCATCGCGAATTTTCTTGATCGCTGCATTGAGCTGTTCACGCAGATCGTTGTCTTCCTGACGGACGGCAATGCCAGCTGCGGTTTCGGTTCCCGGAATGTCGCCGAGCAGCTTGCAGCAATCAGCACCGTCAGCCTTGAGCCAATCAACGAGCGGGAACTTGTCCGACACAACCGCATCCAGACGACCGCTCTTGAGGTCGGCATTGGCTTCGTCGGCAGTCGGGTAAAGCTTGGCTTCGGCGCCGCCCTTGGCATAAACGTCTTCCGCATAGGTCGCCTGCGTCGTGGAACCCTGCGCGCCAAGCGTCTTGCCCTTCATGGCTTCAACGTCGACCGACTTGATCGGGCTATCCTTCGGAACAGCGACTGCGAGCGGCGTCGAATAATATTTGTCCGTAAACGCAACCTGCTTCTTGCGCTCTTCGGTGATGCTCATGGAAGCGAGAACCGCGTCGAACTTGTTTGCCTTCAGGCCGGGGATCATGCCGTCCCAGTCATTGGCGACGATGGTGCACTTGGCCTGCATGGCAGCGCAGAGCGCATTTCCAATCTCAACATCCAGCCCCTGAAGAGAGCCGTCAGCAGCGACGAAGTTGAAGGGCGGATATGCGCCTTCCGTGGCGATGCGGATTTCCTTCCATTCCTTCGCCTGTGCCGGAAGAACCGCGACGACAGTGGAAAGACCGGCAAAAAGGCCAGCGGCAAGGATAGATTTCAGCATGGTGGTTTCCCCTTAAATGCTTATTTTTGTTGACTGCTTTAATTAGCCCCGGCGGGAATCCGCAATTTTGTGCAGCGTGCGAACCCCATCCGCTTCAGTCTGACTGAAGCACCGGACGCCGCCAACATCAAGTGGCGTTTTGACGGCGTCCGATGATATTTTGCGATCAATAGATGTCGAAATGGAAGTACTTCTGACGGATCGTATCGTAGGTGCCGTTTTCGCGAATTTTCTTGATCGCGGCATTGAACTGCTCACGCAGATCGTCATCGCCCTTGCGCAGCGCCACGGCGATTTTCGTTTCAGAACCCGGAATATCGCTCAGGAACTTGCAGCAATCAGCGCCCTGCTTCTTCAGCCAGTCGGCAGCGAGAAACTTGTCGGCTGCAATCGCATCGACGCGACCGCTTTCCAGATCGGCATTGGCTTCGTCGGCGGTCGGATAGAGCTTCACGTCAGCGCCAGCCTTGCCATACACGTCATCGGCATAATTGCCCTGCGTGGTGCCAGCCTGTGCACCAACGGTCTTACCGCTGAATGCAGATGGCTCAAGCGAGGTGAGTTCCGAATCCTTCGGCACAACAACCGCAAGCGGGGTCGTGTAATAGCGCTCGGTGAAGGCAACCTGCTGTTCGCGTTCCGGCGTGATGGCCATCGACGCAATCACGGCGTCGAACTTGTTGGCCTGCAGGCCGGGGATCATCCCATCCCAATCATTGGCGACGACCGTGCACTTGGCTTCCATGGCTTCGCACAGAGCATTGGCGATATCGAGATCGAAGCCGACGAGCTTGCCTTCAGGCGACATGTAATTGAACGGAGGATAGGCGCCTTCACTGGCGATGCGGATTTCCTTCCATTCCTTGGCCTGAACCGGCAAGGCGATAACGACGGTGGCCAGACCGGCCAGCAAAACTGATTTCAACATGATTTCCCTGTTTCATAGTCCTGTGCAATTCCGGCTGTGACCGGATTGCCGTTGCATGAGGCGAATGCTCGCCCGTTTCTCATAACCCTGGTGGCAAGCCCCTGTAGCCAGATACACGAATGGGCCCGTCACGCCAAAACGCGACAGGCCCAAATCCATCAGCCCAATAAATAAATCAGGCAACCAGACGCGTGGAATGGTCGTCCTGTGCATAGGCCTTGCCGAAGCGGTTCGCGAGGAATGCTTCCAGCGTGATGTCTTCCTGACGAATGAAGCCTTTCTGCGGCAGATCGCCCTTGGCCAGCATGTCGAGCACCGCACAAATGGCCGAAGCCGTGGTGATCTGAATGCCGGAACGAACGATCTTGCCGACCTGAGCAGCATAGACCTTGTTTGCGTAGGTTTCTTGAACCAGACGGCCATTCTTGGTGCCGGAAACGGTCACGAAGATCACGACGACGTCCTGAAGCGTGGTCGGCAGCGCGTTTTCGAAGATGTCCTTGAGGACTTCGCGGCGATGACGCAGGCCGAGATCGTTCAGAAGCGCCTTCATAAGCGCAACGTGGCCCGGATAGCGGATCGTGCGGTAGTTGAGCGTGCGCACCTTGCCTTCGAGCGTTTCACACAGCGTGCCAAGACCGCCGGAGGTGTTGAACGCTTCATAGGTCACGCCGTCGAGCGAGAATTCTTCGCGTTCTTCCAGAGCAGGAACTTCCGTCAGCTCGCCATTCACGATGGCTTCGCAAGGCTCGATATATTCATTGATAACGCCGTCGGTGCTCCAGGTCAGGTTATAGTTGAGAGCATTGGACGGGTACTGCGGCAGAGCGCCAACGCGCATGCGAACGCTGTCGAGCTTGTCGAAACGCTTGGCCAGATCATAGGCGACGATGGAGATGAAGCCCGGAGCAAGACCACACTGCGGAATGAAAGCCGTCTTGGCTTCCTGGGCCAGTTCCTTCACGCAGCGCGTGCTGGCAACGTCTTCGGTCAGGTCGAGATAATGAACGCCCGCCTTGGCAGCGGCTTCGGCAATACGGGTGGTCAGATGGAAAGGAGCGGCGCTGAGCACGGCGAACTTGCCGGTAAGGGCAGCTTCAAGCGCCTTTGCGTCTTCAATGTCGAGCGCCTGTGTCTTGACGGCAGCGCCAGCTTCCAGCGCATCGAGCTGTGCCTGCGAACGATCGACAACGGTGACGTCATATTCGCCTGTGGAAGCCAGAAGATCGGCAATGGTTGCACCGATTTTACCTGCGCCGACGACAACGATCTGTTTCATATGTTTTCCCCTTGGCCTTTCTGGTCTCACTGGAATGCAATTTGATGAACAAGAATCGCACAGTCTCGCGCAAAAAGAAGCGTATGAACCGACGATATGACGTTGTTTATTTGCACATTATGCCGTAATAATTATGCACTATGCCGACAAATGCAGACCTGAATCTCATCGCCCTCCTCCGTGAAAACGCTCGCGCCTCCACAGCCGAGCTTGCAAGACGCCTTGGCGTCTCGCGAACGACCGTGCAAAGCCGCATTGAAAAGCTGGAAAAGCAGGGGGTAATCGAGGGCTATACCGTTCGAATCGCACCGGAATTCGAGCGCGATCTCGTGCGAGCGCACGTACTGGTAACAGCACTACCCAAACTCGCACCAAAGGTTGAAACCGCGTTGCGCGGCATGATGACGGTGCGGACGCTGCACTCCGTCAGCGGCCATTTCGATATGATTGTGGTGGTGGAAGCACCGTCCATTCAGGAACTAGATGCGGTTCTCGACAGGATCGGCGCGCTGGAAGGCGTGGAACGCACCATGTCGTCCATCGTGCTTTCCACGCGTATCGACCGGTAAGCGAGTAGCTTTGACCCCGGTCAGTCCTTCGAACTGCCTTCCCAACCGGCATAGAAAACGCCGTTCTGCTTTTCCATGAAAGCGGTCACCGCCTCAACTTCTTGAGGCTCGATGGAGGTGCTGACCAGCGTTGCCAGAATCTCGACCGTTTTCGCATTGCGATCGGTTATTTCCACATCGCTGACAGGATATTTCGCGTCTTCCAGCTTTTCGACCAGCAATTCGCGTATTTCTTCCATCCCCTCATGCGAAGCGATGACACGCACTTCGTAGGTCTGTTCCAATGCCCGCTCATGGATCGGGATGCGGCTGATGAGATTGACGAGGTGACGCAGAAGCGTATTCCCGAACAGGATAAAGGCCGTGAGCAATGCGGCTTCAGCGACCATATCGGTTCCTGCAAATGCGCCCACCGCTGCCGAACACCAGAGGGTTGCCGCGGTGTTGAGACCACGCACATTCATGCCCTCTTTCATGATGACGCCCGCGCCGAGAAAACCGACACCCGAAACGACATATGAAATGACACGCGTAGCCTCGGGAGCACCGGCAATCCGCACGGCGAGATCGACGAAAGCGGCAGCGCCGAGCGCCACCAGAGCATTGGTACGCAGGCCGGCAGTGCGCTGACGATACTGGCGCTCCGCACCGATCAGCGTGCCAAAAATGAATGCCGCCGTCAGGCTGATGACCGTGTCGAAAAAGGGAAAAAGCTCAAATGTCTTCAAAAACTGCATGGCAAAAAGTCCTTATTTGCCGGGCATATATAACAGTTCCTTGAAACGAATATGACGGCACACCGGAGTATGCCGTCATAGAATTTAAACGTGCGTCTCGACTGTTAGTACAGCAGGCGCGCGCGGATCGTGCCGGGGATTTCGCGCATGGCATTCAGAATGTCATCGCTGGCTTCGCCCACACCGTCAGCTTCCATCACAAGGTAACCGACTTCGCCGTCCGTCTGAAGAAACTGGCTGGCGATGTTGATGCCGTGCGTGGAGAAAATGTTCATCAGGCTGTTGAGGATGCCCGGACGGTTTTCGTGCACATGCATAAAGCGTGTGCCGGTCGGACGTGGCGGCAGCTGAACCTGTGGGAAGTTTACAGCGCCGAGCGTCGAACCAACATCGGAATATTCAATCAGCTTACGCGTGACTTCGATGCCGATGCGCTCCTGCGCTTCTTCCGTCGAACCGCCGATATGCGGCGTCAGAATGACATTTTCGATATTCTGAATAGGCGAAACGAACTTGTCATTGTTCGATGCAGGCTCGACCGGGAAAACGTCGATGGCGGCACCAGCAAGGTGGCCTTCCTGAAGAACCTTGGCCAGTGCCTCCAGATCGACAACCGTGCCGCGTGCATTGTTGATGAGGAAGGCGCCCTTCTTCATCTTGCGCAGCTTGGCTTCGGTAATCAGCTTGGACGTGGACTTGTTCGACGGAACATGCAGGCTGACGACATCGGAAATCTTCAGCAGCTCATCAAGGCTCGCCGTAGGCTTCACATTGCCATATTGCAGCTTGTCAGACGTATCGTAGTAGCGAACAGTCATGCCAAGGCTTTCAGCCAGATTGCCGACCTGCGAGCCGATATTGCCATAGCCGATAATGCCGAGCGTCTTGCCACGCACTTCGCGGCTGCCCGTCGCCGTCTTGTCCCAGCCGCCGGCATGGGCCGATACGGAACGCGGGAAAATGCGGCGCATCAGCATGATGATCTCGCCGATCACCAGCTCAGCAACCGAGCGTGTGTTGGAGAACGGTGCATTGAAAACCGGGATACCGCGCTTGCGGGCGGCTTTCAGATCGACCTGATTGGTACCAACGGAAAAGCAGCCGACAGCCACCAGGCGGTTCGCCGCAGCGAAGATCTCTTCGGTCAGCTGCGTGCGCGAGCGGATGCCGATAATATGCGCGTGCGAAATCGCTTCGATCAGATCGGCTTTGTCCAGTGCTTTGGGCAGATGCGTGACATTGGTGTAGCCGGAGGATTTGAAATACTCGACGGCGGTCTGGTTGATGCCTTCGAGAAGAAGAACATTGATGCGATCACGGGCGAAAGAAAGACGTTCGGTCATTGTCAAGGTTTCCAGGCTGGAACAGCAAACGGACGGATTACGACATGAATGAAGGCAAATCTGTCGTCAATACGATATTTTCACGCACGTCAGCTGCTTGCGCGGTGGGAGGCCGCCAGTTCTTGTTGCGCGGGTGCTTTAACACCGGAGAACCGCCGGGTACAGATATTAACGCTTCCGCTCGCAAAAAAGTTAATGCTGATAAGCCTGCATCAGCCAGTCCTCATTCGGACGGCTCTATTTTCCGGAAAGTGCCGGGGCTGCGTCCCATCCATTTCTGAAAGGCGCGATAAAATGCGCTGGGCTCGCTATAGCCGAGTTCGGCGGCCACTTCCGCAACAGTCAGCCTGTCCTCTGTCAAAAGCTGTTGTGCCGTCACGAAGCGCAACTCATCCTTGATTGTCCCGAAGCTTTGGCCTTCGGCTTTCAGCCTGCGCCGCAGCGTCGGTACGGACATTTTCAGTTGACCGGCCATCTCCTCGAATGAAGGCCATTCCTGCGCGGAAGTGTGGCTCAGCTGCGCGCGAACCCGTGAGGAGATATCGTGGTCGTGACGATAGCGGATCAGGATATTGGCCGGAGCCTCGCGCAGAAAACTTTCCAACGCCACATCGCTGCGAATGATCGGCAAAGCGAGATAGGATGAATCGAACACCAGCCGCGTTGTCGGCTGATCGAATAGCACCGGTGCGCCGAAGAATTTACGATAATCCTGCCGGTCCTCTGGTGCCGGGCAGGCAAAGTCCAGCGTTCGCAAAGGGATGCGCCGCCCCACCAGCCAGCAAGCCACGCCCATCAGGATCAGCCAGTAAGCGCGATAGGCAAAGGCCGGTCGTGGCGAGCCCGCATCCGTCAGCACCACATGTGCCATGCCGTCGCGTATACGCAATTCGCCACGCGGATCATCCAGCACGACATTCAGAAACTGCAAGGCACGGCGCATGGCGCGCTCCAGAGTGCCCGCATGCAGAACGGCATGACAAAGCAGATTGAAGCTACCGGGCCGCATCGGACGCGCAGCAAGACCAAAGAACTCATCATCGATGGTCTCGGCAATCAGCCACCACAGGCGGCCATATTGGATATTCGTGACCGGCTCGGCCAACCTGTCCGGCAAGCCGACTGCCGCCATCAATGGCGCTGTATCGATGCCCCGCTGGCGCACGCTTTCCAGAGCGTCCTCGACGAAGCCGGGTGTGATATTATGGCGTTCCATGAACTGATCTATATTGCAAAAACGATCAGCAATTAAGACCTCTAATGTCATTGTTTGCAATGATTGAGCGATTAACCTCACTATAGCAGCGTTCCAAGAGGAGTTGGCGTTGCGGTGAGAAGTCTGGGAGGAATACCGGAATGACTGAAGCGTCTGCTGTCACGCAGCGTGTGCGTTATGATGACGCCGTGGCTAAGTTTGAACTCGATCATGCCATCACACAGCTCGTGGGCAATCCCAACACCGGCCTTAATGGCTGCATCGAATGCTGCGACCGTTACGTCGGCGAGAACCGCATAGCGCTGCGCGCGATTTCCGCTGACGGCCAGTTGACCGAACTCACCTTTGAAGAACTGCGCGATCTCTCCGCAAAGGTCGGCAATGTCCTGAAAGACGCAGGTATCGGCGCAGGGGATGTCGTTGCGGGGCTGCTGCATCGCACACCGGAACTGATTGCAACCATTCTCGGCGCATGGCGCATCGGTGCCGTTTATCAGCCGCTCTTCACCGCTTTCGGCCCCAAGGCCATCGACCATCGTCTCAAGACAAGCGACGCGAAACTGGTCGTCACCAATCTTGCCAATCGCAGCAAGCTGGATGAAGTCGAAAATTGCCCGCAGGTCGCAACGATACTCGCCCCCGGCGAGACGGCACCTGCTGGCGATATCGATTTCCGCGCAGCCCTTGCTGCCGCCACCACCGATCGCCCGCCCGTCATGCGCAAGGGCGATGATCTGTTCATGATGATGTCGACCTCCGGGACGGCGGGCTTGCCAAAGGGCGTGCCGGTTCCGCTTTTCGCGCTGCTCGCTTTCGGCGCCTATATGCGCGAAGCCGTGGGCCTGCGGTCCGACGACATCTTCTGGAATATTGCCGATCCCGGCTGGGCTTATGGGCTTTACTATGCCGTGACAGGTCCGCTGCAACTTGGCATTGCCACCACGCTTTACGAAGGCGGCTTTAACGCCGAAAGCACCTACGACATCATCGAACGTCTGGGCGTGACCAGTCTGGCCGGTTCGCCAACCGCATTTCGTCTGCTGATGGCGGCAGGCCCGGAAGCGGCCGCCCGCATCAAGGGACGTCTGCGCGTGGTTTCCAGTGCAGGCGAGCCACTCAATCCGGAAGTGATCCGCTGGTTTGATGCCAATCTCGGTGCGCCTATCCACGATCATTACGGCCAGACCGAACTCGGCATGGTGGTCAACAACCATCACGGCCTTGAACATTCGGTTCGTCAGGGTTCGGCGGGTTATGCCATGCCGGGCTATCGCGTCGCTGTTCTGGATGAAGCCGGAAATGAACTCGGCCCCAACCAGCCGGGTATTCTGTCCATCGACATTGCAAAATCGCCACTACTCTGGTTTTCCGGCTACTACAAACAGGAAACACCAGCCATTGCGGGCGGCTATTATCGCACCGGCGATACAGTGGAGTTCGAAGACGACGGTTCTGTCAGCTTCATTGGCCGTGCCGATGATGTCATCACCTCATCCGGTTATCGCATCGGACCGTTCGACGTGGAAAGCGCCCTGCTTGAGCACCCGGCGGTCAACGAGGCGGCGGTCGTCGGTGTTCCCGATCCGCAGCGCACGGAAATCGTCAAGGCATTCGTCATTCTTGCACCCGGCCATGAGGGCACGCCAGCACTTGCCGAAGAGCTGGCGCAACATGTGAAGAAGCGGCTGTCCGCCCATGCCTATCCGCGCGAGATCGATTTCGTCAGCGAACTGCCGAAGACGCCAAGCGGGAAAATCCAGCGCTTTCTGCTGCGCAAGGCGGAAATCGACAAACAGCAACAGACAAAAGCCTGAGGTAAAATTATGCAGATTCAAGATCGGGTATTTCTGATCACCGGCGCGGGTTCCGGCCTCGGCGCGGCTGTGGCCAAGATGGTTGTCGAAGCTGGCGGCAAGGTCGCGCTTCTCGATGTCAATGCTGAGGCCGGTGAAGCGGCGGCGAAAGCGCTTGGCGCATCCGCACTTTTCCAGCGCACCGACGTTACGAGCGAAGCGGATGGACAGGCAGCCATCGCCGCCGCTCTCAAGGCCTTTGGCCGTATCGATGCGCTCGTCAATTGCGCAGGCGTTGCGCCAGGCGAAAAGGTGCTGGGCCGCGAAGGGCCGCACAAATTCGACAGTTTCGCACGCACCATTTCGATTAATCTGATCGGCACGTTCAACATGCTGCGGCTTGCAGCCGAAGCCATGGCGAAGAATGAACCGGGCGATGGCGGCGAACGCGGGTTGATCATCAACACCGCCTCGGTTGCCGCCTTTGACGGCCAGATCGGACAAGCGGCCTATTCCGCCTCGAAAGGCGGCGTTGCAGCGATGACCCTGCCCGTCGCACGCGAGCTGGCGCGCCATGGCATCCGTGTCATGACGATTGCGCCTGGCATCTTCGAAACGCCAATGATGGCAGGCATGCCGCAGGAAGTGCAGGACGCGCTCGGCGCATCGGTGCCGTTCCCGTCGCGTCTTGGACGCCCTGCGGAATATGCAGCACTTGTGCGCCACATTGCGGAAAACCAGATGCTCAACGGCGAAGTCATCCGTCTTGATGGCGCGCTGCGCATGGCTGCGAAGTAAACCAATCATCAGGAAGCGAGGAACGATCATGTCCAACAGCGATCCTATTGTCATTGTCGGCGCAACCCGTACGCCCATGGGCGGCTTTCAGGGCGACTTTTCCGGCGCACAGGCGACCGATCTCGGCGCTGCCGCCGTCAGCGGTGCGCTGGCAGGTGCCGGTCTCGCCGCGGAAGCCGTCGAAGAAGTGTTCATGGGTTGCGTCCTGCCTGCCGGTCAGGGACAGGCCCCGGCGCGTCAGGCTTCAATCAAGGCCGGACTGCCCCTGTCGACCGGTGCCACCACCGTCAACAAAATGTGTAGCTCGGGCATGAAGGCCACCATGCTGGCGCATGATCTTCTGCTGGCTGGTTCGGCAGATGTAATCGTTTCGGGCGGCATGGAAAGCATGACCAATGCGCCCTATCTGCTGCCCAAGGCTCGTGGCGGCTATCGCATGGGACATGGCCAGATTCTGGATCATATGTTCCTCGACGGGCTTGAAGACGCCTATGACAAGGGCCGCCTGATGGGCACTTTTGCGGAAGATTGTGCAGAAGCCTACCAGTTCACCCGTGAAGCGCAGGACGAATTCGCCATTGCCTCGCTGACCCGTGCCCAGAAGGCCATCAAGGACGGTCTGTTTGCGGCAGAGATCACCCCCGTCACGGTGAAATCAGGTCGCGCTGAGGTGCAGGTCTCAGTTGATGAACAACCAGGCAAGGCGAAGATCGACAAGATCCCTTCTCTACGCCCTGCCTTCCGCGACGGCGGCACGGTAACAGCGGCCAATTCGTCATCGATTTCCGATGGCGCTGCGGCACTCGTGCTGATGCGCGCGTCGGAAGCGGAAAAACGCGGCCTGACCCCACGCGCGGTGCTGGTTGGCCATGCGACCTATGCCGACAAGCCGAACCTTTTTGCCACTGCGCCTATTGGTGCAATCAACAAGCTTTCGGAAAAGATCGGCTGGAACCTCAAGGATGTCGATCTGTTCGAGATCAACGAGGCTTTCGCGGTTGTCGCCATGGCGGCCATGCGCGATCTCGACCTGCCGCATGACAAGGTCAATATCCATGGCGGCGCTTGCGCGCTCGGCCACCCCATCGGCGCTTCCGGCGCGCGCATTCTGGTGACGCTGCTTGCCGCACTGGAGACACATGGATTGAAGCGCGGCGTGGCTGGCATCTGCCTTGGCGGCGGCGAAGCCACTTCCATCGGCATTGAAAGGATTGTGTGATGCTTCTGACCGATACGCAGGAGCAGATCCGCGACGCAGTCCGCGATTTCGCGCAAGAGCGTCTTGCGCCGGGTGCTGCCCAGCGTGACCGGGAACATGCTTTCCCGCGCGCGGAACTGACCGAAATGGGCGAACTTGGCTTTCTCGGCATGCTTGTGCCCGAAGAATGGGGCGGCTCAGACCTTGGCATGGTGGCTTATGCGCTGGCTCTGGAAGAAATCGCGGCAGGCGACGGCGCTTGCTCGACCATCGTTTCGGTGCATTCCTCGGTCGGCTGCGCGCCAATCCTGCGTTTTGGCACAGAGGACCAGAAGCGCCGCTTCCTGCCCAAGATGGCATCGGGTGAATGGATCGGCGGCTTTGCGTTGACAGAGCCGCAGGCCGGGTCCGACGCGTCGGCCCTGAAAACCCGCGCGCGGCTCGATGGCGATCATTATGTGATCGACGGCTCCAAGCAATTCATCACGTCCGGCAAGAATGGCAGTGTGGTGATTGTTTTTGCGGTTACCGACCCGGCGGCAGGCAAAAAGGGCATTTCGGCCTTTATCGTGCCAAC
This sequence comes from Brucella sp. 22210, assembly GCF_052045675.1. Classification (NCBI taxonomy): domain Bacteria; kingdom Pseudomonadati; phylum Pseudomonadota; class Alphaproteobacteria; order Hyphomicrobiales; family Brucellaceae; genus Brucella; species Brucella sp. 22210. The sequence goes on along the minus strand of NZ_JBQEPD010000016.1, from coordinate 27,730 downwards.
CGATACGCCCGGCTACGAGGTCATGTCGGTCGAACACAAGCTCGGCCAGCATTCGTCCGACACCTGCGCACTGGCTTTCACCAATATGTGGGTGCCGGTGGAAAACAGGCTGGGGGCCGAAGGCGAAGGCTATAAAATCGCACTTGCCAATCTTGAAGGCGGACGCATCGGCATTGCCGCGCAGGCAGTCGGCATGGCGCGCGCCGCTTTCGAGATCGCCCGTGACTATGCTAAGGAGCGCATCACGTTCGGCAAGCCGATTGCCGAGCATCAGGCCATTGCGTTCCGTCTTGCCGATATGGCGACGAAGATTGAAACGGCGCGCCAGATGGTTCTGCACGCCGCAGCCTTGCGCGAAGCGGGCAAGCCTTGCCTGACAGAAGCGTCTATGGCCAAGCTTGTGGCGTCGGAAATGGCGGAGGAAGTCTGTTCTGCCGCAATCCAGATTCACGGCGGTTATGGCTACCTTGCCGACTATCCGGTTGAGCGCATCTATCGCGATGTGCGCGTCTGCCAGATTTATGAAGGCACCAGCGAAGTTCAGCGACTGGTAATCGCGCGCGGGCTTTAGCTCTTCAATACCTTGTCGTGAATGATCATGCCTGCCGCCATGGCAGCCACAAATAACCAGACCTGCGGCAAGCCGATAGACAAGGCTGAGACCGCAGGTCCGGGGCAGAACCCCGCCAATCCCCAACCAAGACCGAACAGCGCCGAGCCGACCACCAGAGGTCGGTCGATCTGCGTCTTTTCAGGCAGATGAAAACTGTCGTCCAGCACCGGCTTTGCCAGCTTGCGTTGCAGCATTACGCCCGGAATGGCGACCAGCAGCGCACCGCCGAGCACGAATGCAAGGCTGGGGTCCCAGTGACCGCTCGCTATGTTCAGAAAGCCCTGCACGCGTGACGGGTCGATCATGCCTGATAGAGACAATCCGAACCCGAACAATGCGCCTGCAAAAAGCGCTGCCGCGAGGCGGTAGTAAGCCAACCTGTTCATAGCAGAACTCCCGCGATGGTTGCCGCCGCCACACCTGTAATTAGGAACGTGATCGTTGCAGCGATAGAGCGTTTGGAAAAGCGCGCCATACCGAGGATACCGTGGCCGGATGTACAGCCGGAACCCATACGCGTTCCGACACCAACCAGAAGACCCGCCACGATGATGACCGGCCAGGAAGCCACGATGGTTGTGGCAGGAAAGCTCCCGAAAAAGGCGGCATAGACCACAGGCCCAAGAATGAGGCCAAGAACGAATGCTGCATTGAGCGCGGCTTGGCTTCCGTTCAGCAATCGGCCGACGATACCGCTGATACCAGCGATACGGCCGTTGAAGATCAGAAGGAAAATTGCGGCTGCACCAAGCAGCATGCCGCCCGCCAGCGACTGGAGATAGGTCATCATGACAAAGCTCCCTTCGGCGCGTCATGACAGAAGATGCCATACAGCGCCTCGATGAGCTGCGCCGCCTTGGTTTCCGTCAGGCGATAGAAAATCTGCTTGGCTTCACGCCTGGTCTCGACGATGCCGGATTCACGCAGCACGCCGAGTTGCTGCGACAAGGTTGGCTGACGAATGCCCAACCCTTGTTCCAGTTCGCCGACCGAATATTCTTTTTCTGCCAGCGCACAGGCCAGCATCAGACGGGCCGGATGCGACAGGGTGCGCAGCAATTCGGCGACTTCCCCTGCGCGATCTTCCATCTGCTGGCGCGACATGCCGGGACTGGTGTCCGTGACCATATTCATCAGGCAAATCCAAAATCAATATACACTTACATATAATGTATATTGATAAAATCAAGTGCGGCATCTGGAGTTGCATGAATGCAAAAATCACCGCCATCCTGACGAATGGCGGTGATCGATATCAGCCGAGGAATTCCTGAACAGCGGTCAGTTCGGTCTGGCGCAGTTCATGACCGCCCGGATGCCAGACAAGATTGACGCCTGCCTTCTGGCTTTCAAAATAGCGCGCCAGCGCCTCTGTGAAATCCGGCGGGCAGATGGGGTCCATACGGCCAGCCGTTATCAGGATTTGCGTGCCTTCCAAACCCGGATTATCCGCCGGTTCAAACGGGATCAGCGGATGCAGAAGCACCGCCTTGTCAAATATCCTGCCCTTCTCGATCAGGAGATTGGCCATGATATTGGCCCCGTTGGAATAGCCCAATGCAATCACTTCCGACGGCTTATATTCTTCGACCAGAGCAGCGATATACCCGGCCATCTTGTCCGTGGCGCGGGCAAGATCCTGCATATCGTAGACGCCCTCGCCCGTCCGACGGAAAAAGCGGGCCGCACCAAATTCCGACACGTCACCGCGCGGAGATACGATGGTCGCCTCCGGCAAAAGCTGTTCAGCCAAACCGAAAAACTGGTTTTCATCGCCGCCCGTGCCATGAAAGACAATGAACAGCGGCGCTCCAACCGCACCGGCCTTCAGCCGGTGCACGTAGGTCTGATTGGTCATTATTGGTCTCCTCAAGCGTGCTTAAATCTTGTCGAGATGTTCTTCGAGATAAGCACGAAGATGCTGGTGCTGCGACGGCAGCTTCAGAGCTTCGCCCAGATGTGCGGTATCCTCGTCGCGATCAAAACCGGGTTCGTTGGTTGCCACTTCGAACAAGACACCGCCCGGGGTCCGGAAGTAGATCGCCCAGAAGTAATCGCGGTCGATCACCGGCGTAACATTATAGCCGGTATCCATCAGCGCCTTGCGGACTTCGAGCTGCTTTTCGCGGTTTTCGACCGCGAAGGCGACGTGATGAACCGAACCGGCGCCCTGCTGGTTGCGTCCGACAGAAGGCAAGGTCTGAAGATCGATTACGCCAGCCCCGTTGCCGTCCGGCATGATGAGGCGGGTAATGCCGTCCTTCGCATCCAGCTTCTGATAGCCCATATATTTGAGCAGTTCCGAAGTTGCACCCTCGTCACGCAAACGCATCGAGACCGAATGAAAGCCGCGAATGGCGTGATCGGCGTCGATGCCTTCATGCACCCAAGGCTCACGCGGATCATCCTTCACCTCAACCAGAGCGAAACTATCGCCATCCGGACCGCGGAAAAAGACGCGCTTTTCTCCAAAAGCTTCATCTTCCGATTCGACCTTGACGGCAGACTGCGCGAAGCGATCTTTCCAGAAGCCCAGCGAACCTTGCGGTACAGCAAACACAGTCGTACCCACCTCACCCGTACCATCGCGACCGCGCTGGATACCGGGGAACGGGAAATAGGTCATGACCGTACCCGGTGTGCCGACTTCATCGCCGTAATAAAGGTGATAAACACTCGGATCATCGAAGTTCACGGTTTTCTTGACGCGGCGCAGTCCCAGTACATCCGTAAAGAACTTGTTGTTCGAACGGGCATCTGCTGCCAGCGATGTGACGTGATGGAGGCCTTTGATCTGATTAAGCATGGCGATCTCTCCTGTTGTGTTGCAGCAAGATATAATGATCGAAATGCATCTGGATATATTGACAATCATACACAGATTGTTTCCAGATAGAATACAATAGACAGCCCCGACTATTAGGGTATGGACGCCGGGGCGTTAGAAAGTTTAGCTAGAGCATTTCCAGCAAAAGTGCGTAGCGGTTTTGCGTAGGACAATGCGTAAAAACAAATAGATAGAGCGGTTCCACGATTCCGTTTTGACCGGAACCACTCTAGTCTCTATCGCAATGACAAAGAAAGGCCCTCCATGGCGTCCGGCTTGTTTGCACTTCTCGATGACGTGGCAGCAATCGCAAAAATGGCGGCGGCCTCTTTGGATGATGTGGCAGGACAAACCGCTAAGGCCAGCGCCAAGGCCGCAGGCATTGTGATCGACGATACGGCAGTGACCCCGAAATATGTTGTCGGCCTTAAGCCGGAACGCGAATTGCCGGTCATCTGGAAAATCACCAAAGGATCGCTGCGCAACAAGCTGATTTTTCTGCTGCCGCTGGCGCTGATCCTCAGCTATTTCGCACCCGGTCTCATCATGCCACTTCTGATGATCGGCGGCGCCTATCTTGCCTTCGAAGGCACTGAAAAGCTGGTTGAGTTCTTCATTCCCCATAAGGATGAGGAAAACACCGAAACCAAGGCCTCCACCCCGAAGGAAATTGAAGCAACGACCGTGAGCGGCGCAATCAGGACGGACTTCATCCTGTCGGCCGAAATCATGGCCCTCACGCTCGCAGGTCTGCCCCCTTCGAATATCTACACACAAGCAGCAATCCTTGCCTGTGTCGCGGTGCTGATCACCTTTGCCGTCTATGGCGTTGTCGGTTTTATCGTCAAAATCGATGATATGGGTGTTGCGCTTGCCCGCAATGCCCATACCGGGTTCGGCAAACGTCTCGGAAAGGGCTTGGTTGCGGGCATGCCGGTCGTGCTCAAGGTGCTGAGCACCGTTGGCACTGTCGCCATGCTCTGGGTTGGCGGCAGCATTATCGTGCACGGACTGGCATCAATCGGCATTCACAGCGTCGAGGAATTCATCCACAATATCGTCGCCCATCTGCCGACCGAAGGCAGCAGCTTTGCCGGTGTGCTCGAATGGATCGCAACCTCTTTCCTGCAGGCCGTGCTCGCCATTCTGATCGGGATCGTCATTGTCGGCATCGTCCATGCCGTCAAGGCAATCAGGTCCAAATCCTGATCACGCCAGATAGCGCTTGAACCAGGCGATTGTTCTGTCCCAGGCAAGCTTGGCCGCAGCCTCGTCATAACGCGGCGTGGAATCATTGTGGAAGCCGTGATTGACGCCCGGATAGATATAGGCCTCGTAAGTCTTGCCGTTCTTTTTCAACGCTTCTTCATAAGCGGGCCAGCCTTCATTGATCCCCTTATCCAGCTCTGCATAATGAAGCAGAAGCGGCGCCTTGATGCGCGGAACCTCGCTAACCGGCGGCTGGCGACCATAGAACGGCACGGCGGCAGCCAGTTCCGGAAATGCGACCGCAGCCGCATTTGCAACACCACCGCCATAGCAGAAGCCGGTGATGCCGACCTTGCCGGTGGTCAGATCGCTTTTCATCATGAAGTCAACGGCGGCGAAAAAGTCGTTCATCAGCTTGGTTGGATCAACCTGCTGTTGTAACTCGCGACCCTTTTCGTCATTGCCGGGATAGCCGCCAACCGATGTGAGGCCATCCGGCGCGAGCGCAATGAAGCCAGCCTTTGCAACGCGGCGCGCCACATCCTCAATATAGGGATTGAGACCACGATTCTCGTGCACCACCACGACTGCCGGAACCTTGCCTTGGACATTGGCCGGACGCACGAGATAGGCGCGCACATTGCCATTCCCCTCTGGCGAGGGATAGGTGATATATTCAGGCAGAATATCGGGATCGGTGAACTCGACCTGCTGCGCCATGGCGTAATTGGGGCTAAGCGAAGCCAGAATGGCGGTTGCCGTCATCGTACCGATGGCAAACTTTGCAGCCCGGTCAAGAAACTCGCGTTTGCTGATCTTGCCGTGCGCGTAGTAATCGTAAAGTTCGAGCAGTTCCTGCGGGAAGTCCTTTGCCGTCAGACGTGTCATGGTCAGCCCTTTCCTTTGAGGACGATCAGTCTAACACAGGCCGCATTCGGGTAAATGACAGATACCCCGCGCAGACGAGCGCGGGATATCCTCGGTCGTTGTGATCAGCGGTAAACGATACCGCCGTCCGTCAGGATGGCCTGACCCGTGATGTAATCCGAATCTGCACTCGCCAGGAAGGAAACGAGGGATGCCACATCGTCCGGCGTCTGGGCGCGACCGAGCGCAATGCCGTCGACATATTTCTTGTAGGTTTCACCTTTCGGCGCGCCGGTAATCTCCGAGAACCGCTCGTCGATTTCCACCCACATATCGGTGCCGACGATGCCGGGGCAATAAGCGTTCACGGTAATGCCCGCACTTGCATATTCCTTGGCCGCAGCCTGCGTCAGCGCACGCACGGCGAATTTCGTCGCGGAATAAACGCCGAGCATGGCAAAGCCGTCGTGACCAGCAATGGACGAGGCGTTGATGATCTTGCCCTTCTGCTTGCGCGCCTTGAACTTGGCGGCCGCAGCCTGAATACCTCAGAGCACGCCGTCGACATTGATGCGGAAAATACGCTCAACTTCTTCCGGCTTCACATCTGCAATCGGCTGAACCTGCGCGATACCGGCATTGTTGACGATCACGTCAAAGCCGCCCAGTTCCTTTTCCGCATGATCGATAGCGGCGTAAACATCGTCGCGCTTGCTGACATCGGCCGAGAACGTGGACGCCTTGCGACCCAAAGCTTCAACCTCTTGTTTGACAGCGGCGAGCTTGTCCACCTTGAGGTCAACCAGAGCGATATCGAAACCGTCCTTGGCCAGCCGAAGGGCAATACCCCGACCGATGCCCTGTGCCGCACCGGTAACGAGCGCAACCTTGGTGTTAGCCGACATGATTCATCCTTTCCTGAGTGATTGATGAATGGCAATGCAACGCATCCCAATGGCGATATGGAACACGTCCCGGCGCTATCAACCCATGCCAGCGGCTTGATTTCATTGATTGGGATCAAATTCCCTTTATTAGAGCAGAGAAAAATAGAAAGCCCGGCAATGCCGGGCTTTTCCAATTCTTTGATAGCCGCAAGGACTGGTTAGATATTGGGCTCAATCTTGCCTTTGGCATCACCCTTGTTCTTGTCCTTGGCCGTGAGCTTGTCGATATAGGCTAAAAACAGCGCCGACACGACGAAGGCCAGATGGATGATCGTGAACCACATCAGCTGGTTCGACGTGTAGGTCGTGGCATTCAGGAATATTTGCAACAGATGGATCGACGAGATGGCCACGATTGTCGATGCGACCTTGATCTTCAGCGAACCGGCATCGATCGTGCCCAGCCAGTGCACCTCGTCGCCCGCCTGATCAAAGCGGCTGACAAAATTCTCATAACCGGAGATGACGACCATCACCAAAAGGCTGGCAATCAGCGCAGCATCGATCAACCCCAGTATTTTCAGGATCGTATCGGTGTCGTTCAACGACGTGACTTTGGTGGCGAAGTCGAACAGCTTACCCGCGAAGGATACAGCGTAAATCGCCAGCGCAATGGCAAGGCCCAGATAGAAAACCACCAATAGCCAGCGCGAGGCCAGAATGATGTTCTCAATGATCAATTCAATACGTTTCATGGATCCGTTTCCAGGTCTTCATTCAAGACACCTTATAAAAACTTTGCTCGCCGCCAAGGATATTGGTCACGCTTTGCGTGGAGTAATGCGCAAAAGCCAGAATGGTGATGGCGATAGTGAATTTCAATAAGCGCCAATGCACAAACCGCACGTCTTTTAAGCAGATGGCGCTCTTCCCATCGAAAAGACAGCCAGAAGACAAAACCACCTCCATTCACAAAGGAACGGCATTTTCTTATTTGATGTCATAAATATTGCTTCGCTGTGTCTTGAAAGCCGCTGGTCTAGACAACTCTTTCATAATATAAGGCGCCCCTGATATTTTATTGCCGCCTCACTCAAAAGCGTGGCGTTAAAAGCGGGAACCTAATGAATATCGAGACCGCCGTGAACGACAAAGCCAGCATCTTCGATCTGGCTCCTATTTCCCTTTGGCTTGAAGACTATAGCGGTCTTCGCAAGCAGTTCGACACATGGCGGTCAGAAGGCATTACTGACCTCAAGGCTTTTCTGACGGAAGACACCAGTCGTCTTCGCATCTGCACAAGCCATATCCGGGTTCTGGCGGTCAATCGCAAAACCCTCTCGCTCTTTGAAGCAAACGACATCGACCATCTGGTCGCGAATCTGGAACGCGTGTTCCGTGAAGATATGCTGGAGCCGCATATCGATGAGATGGTGCAGCTCTGGAACGGTTCCGATACGTTCTACAGCAACACGATCAACTATTCGCTGGAAGGCCGACGCATCGATATCCAGCTCAAGGGCCGCATTCTGCCCGGTCATGAGCACAGCTGGGACCGTGTCCTGCTGTCGATCGAGGATGTGACGACCCGCGAAAACGCGATGCGTGAGCAGGATCGTCACAAGCGCCATGCGCAAGGCCTGTTCGAGCATTCGCCGGTTTCGCTGTGGGTTGAAGATTTCAGCCGCATCAAGGAACTGATGGACGATGTGCGCCAGCGCGGCATTGTCGATTTCCGTGTCTTCACCGATGTTCACCCCGAATTCGTGCGTCAGTGCATGAGCGAAATTCGCGTGCTGGAAATCAACAATGAAACGCTTGAGCTGTTCCTGGCTCCCGACAAGCCGACACTGCTGCAATCGCTACCGCAGATTCTGCGCGGTGAAATGGAAGCGCATTTCCGCGAACAGCTGATTGACCTTTGGAACGGTATCCTGTTCCAGCGTCGCGAAGTGATCAACTACGCGCTGGATGGCACCGAACGCCACGTTCTGTTGCAATTCTCCGTCCTGCCCGGCCATGAAAACGACTGGTCACTGGTGCAGGTCGCGCTGACGGACATCACCGCGCGCAAGAAGGCGGAAGCCTATCTGGAATATCTCGGCAAGCACGACGTGCTGACAAAGCTGCACAACCGCGCATTCTACGTGGATGAACTCAACCGGCTGGAACGCAAGGGCCACCTGCCCGTCTCCATCATCATCATCGATCTGAATGGCCTCAAGTCGGCCAATGATCTGTGGGGACATGCGTCGGGCGACGGATTGCTGCGCCGTATCGGCGAAGTGCTGAACGAAGCCGTCAAGCTGCCCGGCCATGCCGCACGTATCGGCGGCGACGAGTTCGCAATCGTGCTGCCTTATGTGGATGAGCGCGGCGCGGAAGCCATGGTGGAAGACATCAAGCGGCTGGTCGAAATCAACAACCAGTATTATTCGCAGCTGCAGCTCAACCTTTCCATCGGCACGGCAACCACCACGCCGGGCGAAACGCTCGAAGCTGTTGCCAAGCGCGCCGATCTTCTGATGTACGAAAACAAGCGCCAGCAATATTCGTCCAAGGGCGGATTGCTTTAACAACGATAAAATGGCCGATCCTGTGATCGGCCATTTTGCTTTTTAATCGTCGAATTTGATCACGGATTTGCCGCGCGTCAGATCCGTTACAAGCCGCGAGAGATCATCCTGCGCGGCGATGGGCATTGCGCCCGTTATTTCCACGCCGTTGCCGGTAAAATTCTCCTGCGCTATTGCAACATGGTCCACAGCAGTCAGCCGTGCCTTCAAAAGCGCATGGTCAGAAAAATCGCAGGCGAAGGCAAAGCCGATCATCGGGATCACCTCGGTCTTTTCTGCCTGCCGCAGACAGGTCGCGGCAGTGCCGCCATAGGCGCGCATCAAGCCGCCGCTGCCAAGCAGAATACCGCCGAACCAACGCGTCACCACCACCGCAATATTGTCGAGCTGCTGACCGTCAATCGCTTGCAGGATCGGCTTGCCCGCCGTGCCGCTCGGCTCGCCGTCATCGCTGAAACGATAGTTCTGCCCCATACGCCATGCCCAGCAATTATGGTTGGCTGCAAGGTCCGAATGCTCGCTCAGAAAATCCTTCGCCGCCTGCTCGCTTGCAACAGGCGCAGCAATGGCCAGAAACCGACTTTTCTTGATTTCCTGACTATAGGTTTCGACGCGACTGATCGTGAACATGGCAATCCTGCAACTATGATTTTGCGGCCTATCATGTTCCTGTGTAGATGACGACCCCTTACGCGTTGCTCACCATTGCGCCCACAGCGCGGAGGGTATAAGGCATTTTAGAAATGTGCTGTTTTTTAACAGCCTTGATCTTCCCGCAATGACTTAAGAGGCCTGCCGATGTTCGATTTGATTGTGAGAAACGCTAATCTCCCTGATGGTCGCGAGAAGCAGGACATTCTGGTCAAGGACGGCAAGATTGCCGATATCGTACCGTCAAAGGGCGAACATCAGGCTGCCAAGGAAATCGACGCTTCCAACCGTCTCGTGACGCCGCCTTTCGTCGACCCGCATTTCCACATGGATGCAACCCTGTCGCTCGGTCTGCCGCGTCTCAACCGTTCCGGCACGCTTCTGGAAGGGATTGCACTTTGGGGCGAGCTGAAGCCGATGCTGACCGTTGAAGCCATGGTCGAGCGCGCCTTGCGCTATTGCGACCTGGCCGTCAGCCAGGGCCTGCTGGCCATTCGCAGCCACGTCGATGTCAGCGATCCGCGTCTTCTCACCGCCGAGGCGATGATCGAAGTTCGCGAGAAGGTAAAGCCTTACATCGATCTGCAACTCGTCGCCTTTCCGCAGGACGGCTATTATCGCTCTCCGGGCGCGGTCGATCTTGTCAACCGCTCGCTCGATATGGGCCTCGATATCGTCGGCGGCATTCCGCATTTCGAGCGCACCATGGCTGACGGCGCGGCATCGCTGGAAGAGCTGTGCCGCATTGCCGCCGAGCGTGGCCTGCCGGTCGATATTCACTGCGACGAAACCGACGATCCAATGTCGCGTCATGTGGAAACGCTGGCCGCCCAGACTGTGCGTTTCGGCCTTCAGGGCCGCGTCTCCGGTTCGCATCTGACATCCATGCATTCCATGGACAATTACTACGTTTCCAAACTCATTCCGCTGATCGCGGAAGCGCAGATGAACGCAATACCGAACCCGCTCATCAACATCACGTTGCAGGGCCGCGCCGACACCTATCCGAAGCGTCGCGGCATGACCCGCGTGCCGGAGCTAATGGCAGCTGGCGTCAACGTCGCCTTCGGTCATGATTGCGTTATGGACCCATGGTACTCGATGGGCTCCGGCGACATGCTGGAAGTGGGGCATATGGCGGTCCATGTTGCACAGATGACGTCCATCGAAGGCAAGAAGCAGGTCTTCAATTCCCTCACCATCAATTCGGCCAAGGCGCTCGGTCTGGAAGGCTACGGCCTTGAAAAGGGCTGCAATGCAGACTTCGTCGTCCTGCAGGCGCGCGACCCGCTGGAAGCGCTGCGCCTCAAGGCAAACCGCCTGACGGTCGTGAAGCGCGGCAAGATCATTGCGGAAACGCCCCAGCGTGTCAGCGCGCTCAATCTCGAAGGCCGTCCTTCTTCGGTCGATGGGGCCGATTACGCACCGATCGGCTGATTAAACACGAAGTAACGACAAACCAGTGCCTGTTTTTCAAGCGACCGATAAAAGCGCTTGAATTAAAGGCAGATAAGTCGGAAATACGAGACATTGCTCATGCTCCTCCTGATCGGGGCGCAGGGCAATCCGTCGCGCATGGAATGCACGCACAAACACCACCTTAATGAGGGGTCCAAATGGCCAAATTATCGAACTTTACCCGCCGCGACATTCTTGCGATGTCTGCGGCTCTCGGCGCAACTGCGATTTCCACCCGTGTGTTCGCAGCCGACGAAAAGCTGAAGGTTGCAGGCATTCACGCCTCGCCAGTTGAAAACGCCTGGAACTCGCGCCTGCACGAAGCGCTGAAGCAGGCCAATGACGAAGGCATCATCGAATATGTCTTCTCCGAAGGAGTTTCGGCGAGCGACTACCCGCGCGCCATGCGTGAATATGCCGAACAGGGCATCAAGCTTATTGTCGGTGAATCCTATGCCGTCGAACGCGAAGCGCGTCAGGTTGCGGGCGATTATCCGCAGACGACTTTCATCATGGGCTCCTCCGGCAAGCCGCAGGGCGACAATTTTGGCGTGTTCGGTACCTGGAACTTCGAAGCAGCCTATCTTGCAGGCATGCTCGCAGGCTCGATGAGCAAGTCGGGCACCTTCGGCTCGGTCGGCGCTGTGCCGATCCCGGAAGTCAACATGCTGATCAACGCCTTCCAGGAAGGCGTGAAGGAAACCCGCCCGGATGCAAAATTCATCGCGTCCTTCATCGGCACCTTCTTCGATCCGCCGAAGGCCCGTGAAGCAGGTCTCGCAGCCATCGATTCCGGCGCGGACATTCTGTTCGGCGAACGCATCGGCACCGCCGACGCCGCCAAGGAACGCGGCATCAAGGCAATCGGCTCGCTGATCGACTATACGCCTCGCTACCCGGATACGGTTTTTGCCAATGCAATGTGGTACTTCCGCCCGATCCTTAATGCTGCGATTGCAGATGTGAAGGCTGCGCAGCCGACCGGCAAGGACTACACGCCGTTCAGCCTGATGAAGGAAGGCGGCAACGACATCGTCTACGTCAAGGGCGTCGCACCGGCAGAAGCCGAAGCCAAGATGGAAGCGCGCCGCGCCGAGATCAAGGCTGGCACCTTCAAGGTCGAGCCGAACCCGGCTGAACCAAAGTAAGACAGCAGCATAACAGGGCGGCATAAAGTGGCATTCGATAGCAAGCAACAGGACGCAACAGCGCTCGCGCAAGCGATTGCCGGAGGCGTTTTAAGCGCACGAGAGGCCATGGATGCCGCCCTTGAAGCCGCAGATAAATGGCGCCCTCTGGGCGCCATCGCATATCTCGACCCTGAACTTGGCCGCACCAACGCAGCGGCGTTTGACGCCAGTACGGACAAAGCGCCTTTTGCAGGTGTTCCGTCGCTGTTCAAGGATCTAGGCGGCCCCTGCGCCGGTCTGCCAATCCGGCTTGGCTCGCGCGCTTTCGAAAATGCATCGCCGCAAATGGATTCCGAGCTTGGCGGCCGCCTCCGCAAAGCCGGTCTCAACTTCTTCGGCACAACCACCGTGCCCGAATTTGGCCTTGCGCTCGCCAGCGAACCGGCAAGCGGCCCTCAGGCCCGCCACCCATTCGATAAAGCGCTTTCGCCTGCTGGCTCATCCGGTGGCGCGGCCGCAGCCGTCGCAGCCGGGATTGTCAGCATTGCGCATGCGACCGATGCAGGCGGCTCGATCCGTGTTCCAGCCGCTACTTGCGGTCTGATCGGCCTGAAACCGAGCCGTGGCGCGATTCCTGCTGGACCGCATTTCGGCAATTATCTCGCGGGCATTGCCAGCGAGTTCGCGCTGTGCCGCTCGATCCGCGATGCCAGGACACTGCTTCCACACATCGAAGGCAAAACCGAAGGCTTCCTGCCAGATCCAGCAATGAGCGCAGGGGATATGCCTGAGCGCCTGCGCATCGGCTTTGTCACCGAAGACCTTGCAGCCTATCCCGTTACGCCGGAACGTATGCAGGCTGTGACCGATGCCGCCCGTTTTCTGGAGGCGCAAGGCCATGCAATCCGCGAAATCCCAGCGCAGGATTTAAGCCCGCTTGTGGCTTCGAGTGCGCGGGCGTTTGACCGTATCATTTCCGTCAATCTTGCCGCAGCAATCGACTTTCTGGCGATCGATCAGGAGAAGCTGGAACCTTTGACCCGCGCCGTTGCGGAGCGTGGACGCGCGCTAGACGCGACCGCACTCTATCGTGCGATGAACGGCGCTGTCAGCGCTTCGCATATGCTATGGCAAATTTTCCGCGATATTGATGTGCTGATAACCCCTATGCTTTCCGGTGCACCCTTGCCATTGGGCTCGTTTCCGATGAACCATAGCGATGTGGACATGCAATGGCGGAAGATGAACGAGTTTGCACCCTATGCGGCGCTTGCCAATATTTCGGGTTTCCCGGCGCTTTCTCTGCCATTCGGAGAAGATGCTGACGGGATACCGGTCGCTGTGCAGCTTATCGCGCCGATGGGCGCTGACAGGCTTCTTCTGAACGCCGGTCAGCGGCTGGAGGAGGATGGTCGCTGGCAGCATAAATTTCCCGTTGCGGGGTTGAACCAATGACGACGACAACAGTTCTTGAACTGCAAAACATCACCAAGCGCTTTGGTGCACTGACCGCGAATGACGATATTTCGCTGAAACTGGAGCGCGGCGAAATCCTCGCTTTTCTCGGCGAAAACGGCGCAGGCAAAACCACATTGATGAACATCCTGTTCGGCCATTACGTGCCGGATGAGGGGCGCGTTTTCGTGAAAGGCGTTGAAATCCCGCAAGGCAAGCCGCGTGCGGCCATTGATGCGGGCGTCGGCATGGTGCACCAGCATTTCACGCTCGCGCCCAACCTCACGGTTCTGGAAAACATCATCACCGGAACCGAAAGCCTGTGGAAGCTCAAATCCTCGCATGGCGCAGCACGGGCCAAGATCGCGCAGATTGCAGAGCGTTTCGGCCTCAAGGTCGATCCGGATGTGCGGCTTGGTGATCTTTCGGTCGGCGAACAGCAGCGCGTGGAAATTCTGAAAGCGCTCTATAACGATGCGGATGTGCTGATCCTCGATGAACCGACCGCCGTTCTGACGACACAGGAAGCCGAAGGCCTGTTCGCGACACTGAAAGAAATGGCGCGGCAAGGCCTGTCGCTGATCTTCATTTCGCATAAGCTGCATGAAGTTATGTCGGCTGCCGACCGGGTGATCGTGCTGCGCGGTGGCAAACTTGTCGCCGAGCGCAAGGCTTCCGAAACTTCCAAGGAAGAACTGGCAGAACTGATGGTGGGGCGGCGCGTTTCGCGCCCTGCCCGCGCGGCTGCAACGCCCGGCGAGACGTTGCTGGAAGCCAGCAATGTCACAGTTGTGGAAGACGGAATTGCTCGCCTTTCAGAACTGAATTTTCAGGTTCGTGCCGGTGAAACATTGGGCATCATCGGTGTGTCCGGCAATGGGCAAGCAGCGCTCGGACGGCTCGTTTCGGGGCTGAGCCAGCCAGCAAGCGGCGCGCTTGTCATGTTCGGGCAAACCGTCACCAAATTCGATCCCCGCCGCTTTGTGGCGGAAGGCGTCGGGCGCATCCCGGAAGACCGAAATGCCGAAGGCGCGATTGGCGACCTGACCTTGTGGGAAAATGCCATTCTGGAGCGCGTGCGCGATCCAGAATTCTCGAACGGCCTTCTTGTCAATCGCACTGCGGCCCGCGAATTCACTGATCGCATCATCAAGGATTTCGATGTGCGCGGCGGCACGCCGGACAGTCGTATTCGCCTCCTTTCTGGCGGCAATATGCAGAAGCTCATTCTGGGCCGCAATCTGGAGACTGCCCCACGCATTCTCATTGCAGCGCAGCCGACACGTGGACTGGATGAAGGTGCTGTCGCGGCAATCCACACCCGCATTCTGGAAGCACGCGCCAAGGGTGCTGCCGTTCTGCTGATTTCTGAAGATCTGGATGAAATCATCGGCTTGGCGGATCGTGTTCAAGCGATTGTTAAAGGTCGCCTCTCCCCACCCATCGATGCAGAAGAAGCCAATGCGCAAAGACTGGGCCTCATGATGGCCGGCGAATGGCAGACAAATACCACGAAGGGGCTGAATTGATGCGTATTGAACGACGCGAAACCCGGCCCATGGCGTTGGTCGCCACTGCACCAGTCGTCGCGGTTCTGACTGCATTCGTGCTGGCAGGCCTGTTGATTGCCGCCGCCGGCGCACCGGTTCTGGAGTCCTTCCGCCAGATTGCCATCGGCGCATTTGGCAACAAGCTTTCGATCAGTGAAACGCTGACACGCGCCACGCCGCTGATGCTGACCGGCCTTGCCGCAGCCGTCGCCTTTCGCTCCAAGCTCTGGAACATCGGCGCCGAAGGGCAGTTCTATATGGGCGCACTGGCGGTTGTGGCCATGGGCACGCAATTGCAACTGCCTGCTCCTCTCCTCATTCCGCTGCTGCTGATTGTCGGCGCGATTGCGGGCATGATTTTCCTGCTTATTCCTCTCGGGCTTCGCCTGCGCTTCGGCGTTGATGAAGTGGTGACAACCCTGCTTCTCAACTTCGTCGCGGTGCTGTTCGTTTCCATGATGATCGAAGGTCCGATGAAAGACCCGCTCGCCTTTGGCTGGCCGCAGTCTGAACCGGTACCGGATGCCGCCGTACTACCGAAAATCATGACGGGTATGCGGCTGCATATCGGCATCCTGATTGCCATCGCGCTGGCGCTGATCATCGCCTATGTGCAGAAGCGCACCGTGTTCGGTCTCGAAACCAAGGCCGCCGGTATCAATCCGGGCGCGGCACGCTTTGCAGGCGTTCCGCTCGGTCGCACACTCATCAAGGTTGCCTGCATTTCCGGCGGACTGGCAGGCCTTGCGGGCGCAATTCAGGTCATGGGCGTGAAAGGCTACGTCACGACCGACCTTTCACCCGGCTTCGGCTATTCCGGCATCATTGTCGCCATGCTTGCCAATCTGAACCCGATTGGCGCGATCTTCTCGGCGCTTTTCGCCGCCGCCATGTTCGTTGGCGCAGACAGCATGAGCCGCGCCATCGGCATTCCGAGCTTCATTGCCGATGTGACTGTGGCGCTGTCGCTTCTGACGATGCTCGTCGCCTTGTTCTTCACCCAATACAGGATCGCCCGATGAACGAGTTGATGGATATCCTGCTCTCCGCGGGCCTCTGGGTCTCGGTCCTACGTATTGCAACGCCGCTGATCTTCGGCACGCTGGGCGCGCTCTATTGCGAACGCGCTGGTGTGCTTAACCTCGGCATCGAAGGTATCATGACCTTTGGCGCGATGATCGGCTGGCTGACCGTCTTTAACGGGGCGGACCTGTGGGTGGGCGTTCTTGCGGCTGCCGCTTCCGGCGCATTGTTCGGCCTGCTTCACGCAGCTCTCACCGTTCCGCTTGGCCTGTCGCAGCACGTGGTCGGCCTTGGCATCACGCTGTTTGCCTCCAGCCTCAGCTATTTCCTGTTCCGTCTGCTGGTGCCGCTTTCTTCAACGCCGCCGACAATCACGCCATTCCAGCCGGTGAACCCGTCCTTCCTTGCCGATGTGCCTTTCCTCGGGCAGGTATTGGGCACACAGACCGCACTGACGTGGCTCGCCATTCCGCTCGCTTTGCTGCTTGGCTATGTGCTTTTCCGTACGCCGCTTGGCCTTGCCATCCGCATGACGGGCGAGAACCCCCATGCTGCGGAAGCGCAGGGTATCAACCCGATCCGCGTGCGTATTTTCACGATCATGTTCGGCAGCGCATTGATGGCGGTGGGTGGAGCATTTCTGACGCTTTCGGCGTTCAACTCGTTCTTCCCGACCATGATGCAGGGACGCGGCTGGGTCTGTATCGCGCTTGTCGTCTTCGCATCGTGGAAGCCTGCCCGCGCGCTGCTGGGCGCATTGCTGTTCGCACTGTTCGATGCGTTTCAGCTTCGCCTGCAAACGGTTTATGGCAAGGCTGTGCCCTACCAGCTTTTCCTCATGATACCTTACATCATGTCGATTATCGCGCTGATCGTCATGGCGCGACGCGCACGTGTTCCGCAGGCGCTGATGCAGCCTTATCGTCGCGGAGAGCGTTGATCACATAACGGGCGGCAAGGCAGGCGACGGCGAATACAGCCACCCCGCCGAGGAAGTCGCTCAAATGGTGTCCGCCATGCAAAAGCAAAGCGGGCACCATCAGCATATTCAGGGCCAGTACGGGCAAGCGCAGCCACACGATCTGCCATGTGAAGAACACCGACATCACAGCCATCACAGTATGGAATGACGGGAAGCCTATGAGGCCAAGCACATTGGCTGGAGACAGATAGTCGACACCTTGTATCGAAAGACGAACAAGTTCTGCGGCGTAGGTCGGGCCAACGGGAAGACCAAGCTTTGCCTCGACATTCGCGGGCAGCGTCGAGACGGCGGATGCTCCGAATGACGGGAAAAACGCCCATATCGCCATGCAGATTAGCGCGCCAATCATTCCGGTGATGAGAAAATGCGCGAGCTTGCGGGATTGTCCGGTAAAGCCGACCAGAAGCACCACGATGACCAGTTGCGGCAGAGACGTGAAATAAACGATCTTCAGAAGCTTCGCGAAGCCGGGCCGTTCGGAAAAGAACAGGACCAGACTTGGCCAGTGATAGCCCATCAGCTGGTCAACACTCACCCAGAAATCGTCAATTCGCGGGAAATGGATCGGCAGCAACATATAGTTGAAGACCGAACCGACCAGAGTGAACAATATGAAACCCGCTGTCAGAATGAGCGTTTCTGAAATACGCGCATCATGTCTGACCAGACGATAGAACAGGCCAAGCATGATGGTGCCAAAGCCGATCAGGCTGAGCATGCAGTAGCCTGCCCAGTCGACGCGAATACCCTTTGCCGCAATGAGTACGAGATCGATTGCGCCGAGAGCCGCAACGACGGTCAGAACAAAACGCTCATAACGCGAGAATATCATCAGCCCCCCAATCAAACGACATGATCGGCAAAAGAGCTGAAATTCACGTTAAACGTGCAAACAAAAACGGCGCCCGAAGGCGCCGTTTTCAACTTAATATCGAGAGCAATCAGGCAACGCTTGCCTTGCCGCTCTTTTCGAAGCGCTTACGCTCATTCGGGTCGAGATAGAGCTTGCGAAGGCGGATCGACTTCGGCGTCACTTCGACCAGCTCGTCGTCCTGAATCCACGACAGAGCGCGTTCCAGCGTCATCTTGATCGGTGGGGTGAGCTTCACAGCTTCATCCTTGCCAGCGGCGCGGATGTTGGTGAGCTTCTTGCCCTTGAGCACGTTGACTTCGAGATCGTTGTCGCGGCTATGGATACCGATCAGCATGCCCTGATAGACCTTGACGCCAGCGTCGATGATCATCGGCCCGCGATCTTCCAGGTTGAACAGTGCGTAAGCAACAGCTTCACCCTGGTCGTTGGAAATCAGAACACCGTTGTTACGGCCGGAGATTTCGCCCTTATATGGCTGATAGTCGTGGAACAGACGGTTCATGATCGCCGTGCCGCGCGTATCGGTCAGCAGTTCCGACTGGTAGCCGATCAGGCCACGGGTCGGAGCGTAGAACACCATACGAACGCGGTTGCCGCCCGAAGGGCGCAGCTCGACCATTTCGGCCTTGCGTTCAGACATCTTCTGAACAACGGTGCCCGAATATTCTTCATCGACGTCGATGACGACTTCTTCGACCGGCTCAAGCTTTTCGCCGTTTTCGCCGTCTTTCATGACGACGCGCGGACGCGAAACGCCAAGCTCGAAGCCTTCACGACGCATATTTTCGATCAGAACTGCGAGCTGCAATTCACCACGACCGGAAACGAAGAACGAATCTTTTTCGTTCGATTCTTCGATCTTGAGCGCAACGTTGCCTTCAGCTTCCTTGAGCAGACGGTCACGAATGACGCGGCTCGTCACCTTGTCGCCTTCGGTGCCCGCATACGGGCTGTCGTTGACGATGAAGGACATGGTCACGGTTGGCGGATCGATTGGCTGAGCAGCCAGAGGCTCGCTGACCGAAGGATCGCAGAACGTGTCGGCGACGGTGCCCTTGGAAAGACCGGCAATAGCGACGATGTCACCTGCCTGTGCTTCATCAATCGGCTGACGCTCGATGCCGCGGAATGCGAGAATCTTGGAGATACGGCCGGTTTCGAGCAGAGAACCGTCCTGACCCAGAACCTTGACGGCCTGGTTAGACTTGATCGAGCCGGAATGAATACGACCGGTGATGATGCGGCCCAGGAACGGGTCAGCTTCGAGGATCGTACCGATCATGCGGAACGGGCCCTCAGCAACCTTCGGCGCCGGAACATGCTTGAGCACGAGATCGAACAGCGGAGCCAGACCTTCGTCCTTCGGACCTTCCGGGTTCAGCGCCATCCAGCCGTTACGGCCAGAGCCGTACAGGATCGGGAAGTCAAGCTGTTCGTCGGTCGCGTCGAGATTGGCGAAAAGGTCGAAGACTTCGTTGATGACTTCTTCATGGCGGCCATCCGGACGGTCGATCTTGTTGATCGCTACGATCGGACGCAGACCAACCTTCAGCGCCTTGCCAACGACGAACTTCGTCTGCGGCATCGGGCCTTCAGCGGCGTCAACGAGAACGATAGCGCCGTCCACCATCGAGAGGATACGCTCAACTTCACCGCCGAAGTCGGCGTGGCCCGGCGTGTCGACGATGTTGATACGGGTATTCTTCCAGACAACCGAGGTCGCCTTGGCGAGAATGGTGATCCCGCGTTCCTTTTCGATGTCGTTGGAATCCATCATGCGTTCTGCAACGCGCTGGTTGTCGCGGAACGAGCCAGACTGCTTCAGGAGTTCATCGACCAGTGTTGTTTTGCCATGATCGACGTGTGCGATAATAGCGATATTACGCAATTCCATATGGAGATCACTTCTATATGAGTTGGGAGCCGCGCCAACAGACCCGCGCGGAAAATCAATGCGGCGCTCTTACAGGTTTTTTTGCGTTTTAGAAAGGGGCAGCGCGACACTGCCCCTTATTTCTCGCGAAAAACCGTTGTTTAGCGGCGTTTTTACACCGTCATTCTGTCAGTTTTTTGTCAGTATCAGCGCCATGTTGGCGCTGGGCGTCACAACAAAGTGCCGGAAAGAATGACGATGGCGACGCTGAAATAGATGACCAGACCCGTCACATCGACCAATGTCGCCACGAAAGGCGCTGACGCGCTGGCCGGATCGAATCCAAGCCGTTTTAGCGCAAAGGGCAGCATTGAACCGGTCAAAGAACCGAACATCACGATACAGACAAGCGCCATGCCAACCGTCAGAGCGACGAGCATCCAGTGTTCGCCGTAATCATAAATGCCGATCATCTGCCAGACAGCGATGCGGACAATGCCGATGAAGCCGAGGAAACTGCCGAGAGCGAGGCCCGTAGGCAGTTCGCGCAGCGCGACGCGCCACCAATCCTTGAGCTTCACTTCCTGCAACGCAAGCGCACGGATGATCAGCGAGGTTGCCTGCGAACCGGAGTTGCCACCCGACGACATGATGAGCGGTATGAACAGCGTCAGAACGAGCGCCTTTTCCAGTTCCATTTCGAAATGCTGCATGGCGCTT
Source organism: Brucella sp. 22210 (assembly GCF_052045675.1). NCBI lineage: Bacteria > Pseudomonadati > Pseudomonadota > Alphaproteobacteria > Hyphomicrobiales > Brucellaceae > Brucella > Brucella sp. 22210. The sequence goes on along the minus strand of NZ_JBQEPD010000016.1, from coordinate 7,032 downwards.
GCCGTCAGCATCTCGCCCAGAAACAGAACACCCAGCCAGCCAGCGCGCTTCTTCAGCATCTCGCCAAAGCCGATGCGCATATAGGGCTTGTCCAGCGCCTCCATACCACCGAAACGATAGGCGTCTTCACTGGCATCTTCGGTGATGGCGTCGAGCACGTCGTCAACGGTCACAATGCCGATGATATGGCGGCTTTCATCCACGACAGGCACGGCCAGAAGGTCGTGCTTGCGGAACAGACGCGCGACATCTTCGCGGCTGGTAAGCGGCGAAATGGTGATCGGCTCTTCGTCGCGGACAATCGACAGAATCGGCTCTTCCGGCTGACGGATGATCAGGCGGCGCAAGCTGACCACGCCTTCCAGAGCGCGCGTCTTCGGATCGACGACATAAATGGCGTAAACGGTTTCGCGCGTGCGTTCGACCTTGCGAATGTGATCGAGCGTCTCGGCCACATTCCAGTTCGACGGCACAGCGATGAACTCGGTCGTCATGAGCGAACCGGCCGTATTCGGCGGGTAGCCCATGAGTTTTTTCAGATTGGTCTTGGTTTCCGGGGCCAGAATGGCGAACAGCCGCGCACGGTCACTCTCGTCGAGTTCCTGAAACACGTCCGTCGAGCGGTCGGCTGACATGCCGTCCAAAAGGAGGCTCGCAAGCCCCGGCGCAAGCGCCGCTACGATTTCGGCAGTACGATGCAGTTCCGGCTGATCAAGCAGGCGGATGGCATCTTCATGGGTGAGCTGTCCGAAGACGGAGATTGCGTCATCATCTTCGAGCTCGTTCAATAGCTCAACGGCATCGCCCGTATGCATATCGGCGATACGTGCAGCAATTGCAGCCGCCGGGAGGTCGGCGACATCGAGCACTTCCGGAGAGAAGTTGTTGTCGGTCATAAGCTTGCCTTTCCGTCGATCCGCCGTCAAAGGCAGATCGTGCAAGCTGACCTCAAGCGATCAGTACACGGCTACCTTGACGGCTGACACAATCGACTGTGACTGTCGCTGGGCATAAGAGAATAAAACTCCGGTTGAAGATTGCTGCCGTAAAGAGATTTCGGACAGCCAGCGTGATGTGCGCTTGGTCGCCCCTAAAGTCAAGCCCCACACAGACGAAGTCGAAAGGTTTTTGCAGGCAAAGCGACAAACGTTGTCATCTCCCGCCTGAACCGCAAAAGCCGGTCGAACACCCTTGCCCGCCCGGCAGTGAGACCTTAAGTCTGGATGATCGAATTCATTTTGATCCGGAGTTACATGATGTCCGACAAGTCCACCTATAATCACGCGCTCACAGACTGGAACGGACCGCTGGGCCTGCCGGATTTCACCGCCTTCAAAGACGAGGATTTCGCGCCTGCTTTTGATGCGACTCTTGTTTCCGACCTTGCCGAAGTGGAAGCCATCACCCAGGCAACTGGCGAAGCGACGATTGAAAACACACTGAAAGCCCTGCAGTTAACGGGCAAGGCGCTAGACCACGTGTCGGCCATTTTCTGGATGCGTGCTGGCGCGCATAGCAACGATGCAATACAGGCGCTGGAGCGTGAAATCGCGCCGAAAATGTCGCGCCATTATTCGCGCATCATGATGGACCCGGCATTGTTCGCCCGCATCGACGCGCTCTACGACAATCGCGACATGCTGGATCTCGACACGGAAACCAAACGCGTTCTGGAAAAGACCTGGAAGGGCTTTGTTCGGTCCGGCGCAAAGCTCGATGATACGGGCAAGGCTGAACTGGCTGGCATCAACGAAAAGCTGGCCGGTCTTGGTGCGCGCTTCGGCCAGAATGTGCTGAAAGACGAGTCGAGCTGGGCGCTATTCATCACTGATGAAGCCGATCTTGCCGGACTGCCGGATTTTCTGAAAAACGCGATGCAGAGTGCCGCAAGCGAACGCGGCAAGCCGGATGCTTATGCGGTCACGCTGTCGCGCTCCATCGTCGAACCGTTCCTCACCTTCTCGCAAAACCGCGCCTTGCGTGAACAGGCCTTCAACGCCTGGGCCAAACGTGGCGAAAACGGCAATGAGTCCGATAATCGCGAGATCGTGCGCGAGATGGTCGAACTGCGCGAGCGCAAAGCCCATCTGCTCGGCTATGCCAATTTCGCAGCCTACAAGCTGGATGACACCATGGCCAAAACGCCAAAGGCCGTCATGGACCTGCTGGAACCGGTTTGGGACAAGGCGCGCGCAAAGGCCGCCGAAGAACAGGCCGAGCTTGAGCGCCTGATCGCCGCCGATGGCAGCAATCACAAGGTCGCGCCATGGGACTGGCGTTTTTACGCTGAGAAGCTGCGTGCCGAACGCTTTGCTTTCGATGAGGCCGAACTGAAGCCTTACCTGCAACTGGAAAAGATCATCGAAGCTTGCTTCGATGTCGCCACCCGTCTGTTCGGCGTTCGCTTCGAAGAAAAGAAGGGCATTGCCGCATGGCATCCCGACGTGCGCGTGTTTCAGGTTTTCAACCCGGATGGCAGCGAACGCGGTCTGTTCCTCGGCGATTATTTCGCCCGGACATCGAAGCGTTCCGGCGCGTGGATGAGCGCGCTGCAATCCAGCCACAAGCTCGACGGCGGCCAGAAGCCAATCATCTACAATGTGATGAATTTCGCCAAGCCCAAGGCAGGCGAACCGGCTCTTCTGTCGCTCGACGATGCCCGCACGCTGTTCCACGAGTTCGGCCATGCGCTGCACGGACTCCTGTCGGATGTGACATGGCCTGCCGTTTCCGGCACCGCCGTATCACGCGACTTCGTGGAACTGCCGTCTCAGCTTTACGAACACTGGCTGACCGTACCTGCCGTTCTGGAAAAATATGCCGTGCATTACCGCACTGGCGAAGCAATGCCCAAGGCTCTGCTCGATAAGGTTCTGGCAGCGCGTTCGTTCAATGCCGGTTTCAACACGGTTGAGTTCACCGCGTCTGCACTGGTCGATATGGCTTTCCATACCGGCAATGAGAAAATCGCCGACCCGCTTTCCTTCGAGGCAAAGACGCTCGAAAAGCTGTCCATGCCTGATGCGATCATCATGCGCCACCGCACGCCGCATTTCACGCATGTGTTCTCCGGCGACGGCTACTCCGCCGGTTACTATTCCTACATGTGGTCGGAAGTGCTGGATGCGGATGCGTTCTCGGCCTTCGAGGAAACCGGCGACGCCTTCAATCCGGAACTCGCAGCCAAGCTGAAGCAGCACATCTATGCCGCTGGCGGCAGTCGCGACCCGGAAGACCTGTACAAAGCTTTCCGGGGCAAGATGCCGACACCGGATGCGATGATTGAAAAGCGCGGATTGAACTAAAGAAAAAGGCCGGGAAACCGGCCTTTTTTTATTGCCTATGGCTGAGAATATTGACCAACCGACCATAGGGATCGCGGACGAAGAAACGGCGCATGCCCCATTCCTCGTCAGCCGGACCGTATTCGATTGCAAACCCGGCTTTAACGCAACGCTCCAGCGTGGCGTCCACATCGTCCACCTCAATAGAGAGATCGGGCACCGGCGTACCCGAGCCGCCTTCGGTCGCGAATGCGATCTGCACGCGCGCTTGCGCATCGGCTGCATAGGTAATGATCCAGCCGTGATCCATCACCACATCGAGGCCCAGAACCTCGCCATAGAACCGCTTGGCCTCAGCCGGGTCGTCCGTGGCGATATTGGCAACGATGCGGCGGACAGCCATCAGTATTCGCCGAGTTTGATATCCGGCGTGTAGTCAACGCCGTCGACTTCCTTCACGACCGGCTGGCCGCACTGCATCACGCCTGTTGCCGCGTTGAAAGCATAAGTCGGCGAGCCATAGAGCTGCCAACCCTTGTTGAGCGCCGCCGTAACACGATGACAAAATGCGGAATCATCCGGTCCGGTGATGAAACGATAGAGCTTCATAGTCAGTCTTCCTTTGTTAAGCGTTCAAGCCCGCTTTAGTTCTTTGTTATCACGCATTTCCAAACGCAAAATCGTTTCACGTTTTTGCTGGAAATGCTTTCGCGAGCAGCCGTTCGGCCATTTCCAGATGCAGGCGTTCAACCATGTGGCCATCGAGTGACACAACGCCCTTATCCGCATTTTCCGGTTGCGCAAACAGCTCCACGACGGCCCGCGCATGCGCCACTTCCTCATCCGTTGGCGAGAAGGCGCGATTGGCAGCCTCGATCTGGCCCGGATGAATCAGCGTCTTGCCGTCGAAGCCCATCGCGGCACCCTGCAAACACTCGGCTTCGAACCCAACCTGATCGCGGAAATCATTGAAGACGCCATCAAGCACGGTAAACCCGCCCGCCCGTGCCGCCAGAATGATCTGCATCAGCCACGGCACAAGATAAGGACGCCCGGCCTGCGGACGAACGCCGGTTGCGCGCGCAATATCGTTTGGGCCGACAACGAAACAGGCGAGCCGCACTGCCGAACGATGGCCCAGCATGGCAATCTCATCTGCATTGAGAATGCCGCGTGGGGTTTCGATCATTGCCCAAACGCCGACAGATGGATCGGCATCCTTGCGATCAAGCCGGTTGGCCGCATCGATAATGTCTTGCGGACGCTCCACTTTCGGCAGGAGAATGGCGTCAGCCCCCATGCCGGCAGCAGCGGCTACATCATCCTTGCCCCAAGGAGTCTCGCCGGAATTGACGCGGATGATCCGCTCGAACGTTGGTTTCGGATGGGCAGCAAAATGCGCAGCCAACGCCTCGCGCGCGGATTGCTTTGCCTCTGGCGCAACGGAATCTTCCAGATCATAGATCACGCAATCGGCTGCGAGCATCAGCGATTTTTCCAGCGCGCGCGGATTGGCAGCCGGGACAAACAGAACGGAACGACGAGGACGAGCGATTGTTTTCATAGCCGATTTGTGCACGGAACCGCGGCACGGTGCAAGCCTCGGACACCGCTTAAACACCCCTCCAAAGCAGGGACTTGAAATCCGGGCGCTGCCCGCCTATTTTCCAGCCTTCGGTTGAATGCGCCAGCCGCCCGCAGGTTTCAAGCCACGGTAAAGCATTCAGACTACACGTTCCTGTCCAGTGACGGCAGAAACGGCAATGCGGGCACCCGTTCATGAAAACGCCGCTCACAATCAGGAGCGAAAACAATGACCACAGCTATGACCGCTGGGCACACTACTATTGACTTCAAGCATCAGGCTCGCCGCTTGCGGCAAGCTTTGAGTGAGGAAGGCATCACCATCAGCCACGGCAAGGCGCTTGATCTCGTGGCCCGTCAGTCGGGCACGCGCGACTGGAATACACTTGCCGCCACCGGCGGCAAGGCGGAAGTCGCGCCGGTTGCCGTGCAGGACGACACCGCCCCCTATCGTGTCGGCCAGCGCACATCCGGCATGTTTCACACCACGCCCTTCGACGCTCGCATTATCGGCGTTGAGGAAACCATCAAGCCCGATCTTTGGCGGATCACATTGCAGTTCGACCCGGTGATCGATGTCGCCGTTTCCCCGAACATGTCGATGCGCCGCAGACGCTTTACGATTGTTGTCGGCAGCGACGGAAAATCCCGCCGTTTGACCGGCAGCGAGAGTGGCGGCGTGGTATTGAACGTCCAATAATTGCGGATGCGGCATTTGCAGCGCATGATTCAGAAAGGTTGACGCGCTTTTCCGACAGGATTATGCGCATCAATCAACAATCGAACCATCTGCACCGCCTTGAAACGGTCTGGATGGTTCGATAAATCCGCCGGAGGTTGCGACCTATTGGGCAGTTTTGGCCTGAAACGTTGACTCTCGGCAATGCTGATGTAAACCAGTTCGCAATATAGCTAATAGCCAACCGACAGGTTCAGGACATGGATAAGTTCACCAAGCTCACCGGCGTCGCCGCTCCCCTGCCGATCGTCAACATCGACACGGATATGATCATTCCGAAGGATTACCTGAAGACGATCAAGCGCACGGGCCTGAGCAAGGGTCTGTTTGCGGAAATGCGCTTCAACGAAGACGGTTCCGAAAACCCTGATTTCGTTCTGAACAAGCCTGGCTATCGCAACGCCCAGATCCTGGTCGCTGGCGATAATTTTGGCTGCGGTTCCTCGCGCGAGCACGCCCCTTGGGCTCTGCTCGATTTCGGCATCCGTTGCGTGATCTCGACCTCCTTCGCCGACATCTTCTACAATAACTGCTTCAAGAACGGCATTCTGCCGATCAAGGTCAGCCAGGAAGATCTCGACAAGCTGATGGACGACGCTTCGCGCGGCGCCAATGCCACCCTCACCGTCGATCTCGACGCAAAGGAAATCCATGGCCCTGACGGCGGCACGATTTCCTTCGACCTCGACGATTTCAAGCGCCACTGCCTGCTCAACGGTCTGGACGATATCGGCCTGACCATGGAAAAGGCGAAGAGCATCGACACGTTCGAAGCCAAGCGCGCCGAACTGCGTCCCTGGGCCTGATGACAAACACTGCGTTTTACGCGGCCTTTAAGCCCGGTGGCCTGAGCAATTGAATAGGACACGATTGGCTGGAATGGCCCGAGAAGATCAAAGCGGCGACTGGGCGGGACGTTTCTCGCCCTCGCTGGACGAAGTTGAATCCATCGCGATTGAAGCTCTTGCGCATCTGCCGCAGGAGTTTCGCGCGTTGTGCGGCGACATTGTCATTCAGATCGCCGATTTTCCTGAAGACCAGATTATCGAGGATATGGGGCTGGATACGCCCTTCGACCTGCTCGGCCTTTTTGAAGGTCGGGGCATAGGCGAGCGTTTCAGCTTGCAAACTGGCGAAGGTCCGAACCGCATCACGCTCTATCGGCGCGCCATTCTCGATTACTGGTCCGAAAATGAGGAAACGCTGGGCGATATTATCACCCATGTGCTTATTCACGAGATAGGCCATCACTTCGGCCTGTCGGACGACGACATGGAAGCAATCGAAGCCCAGGCGGAATAACGCTCGGTGGATATCAATTTAAAAAGGCGCCCTCATCGGGCTGTGTAGACGGCTGTCTTTTTGCATTTTAAGACAGTCGTTTATTGTTTTTTCTGAATAATTTCCACCTTCGTTGCGCGTAAA
>NZ_JBQEPD010000015.1:0-97673 GCF_052045675.1 Brucella sp. 22210 | reverse complement strand
AGGCGATGATTTCGCGGTCGAATGCGTCGATGACGAAGGCGAGACGAATGACCTCGCCATTCCAGCAGGTGAACTCCAGACCGTCCGAGCACCAGCGCAGATTGGAGCGCATAACCATGACCTTGCCGTCATGGATGCGGCCCTTGCGAACGGCGGTATGCTTCTCCAGCAGCATGGCATGGTTGCCCATGATGCGATGGACCCGTTTGGCGTTGACCACAGGCTTATCGGCGGCTCGCCTTTCGCGATTGAGGAGCGCGGCGATCCGCCGATAGCCATAGGTTGGCCTTTGATCCACCAGCCTGCGAATGGTGGGCAAAAGCTCTGCATCCTCGACCTTGTGGTAAGGCCCACGCGGCTTTGATTTGCCTTTCAGCCGCTCGATGAGGTTGGAACGGGAGACGCCTAGCGTGTCTGCTACGGCCTTCATCGCGAACCGTCCTTCGGCAACAAGATCGGCCGCGATATCCGTTTTTTTGAGTCCGCTTTGGAAAGGGCTTCGCGGAGGATTTCGACCTCCATCGTCTTACGGCCGAGCATGCGCTCCAGCTCGCGGATGCGATCTTCCAGTTTCTTCACTTCCGAATTGCCGACCACCGGCTCGTCAGAATCCACGGCTGCAGCACCTCCCTCACTCAAGAGCCTGCGCCACCGGTAAAGCAGATTGGGCGCAACACCATGGCGGCGAGCGGTCGAAGATACCGTTTCGCCTGGTTCGAAACTCTGCTCGATGATCGTCAGCTTTTGCTCGGTTGTCCACCGCCGACGGCGGACATCACCTGTCAGCAATTCGACATGTCGATACTCGTTAGACATAAGCCTATACCCAAGCCTGTGCTTGAGCCTTTCTGCTTATGCCGACTGTCCGGTCGAAATGGGGGGCAGTTCAACGGAGTAGATCGTAATCTCTCTCCCTATCCGTTTTCCTTGACGGAATCTCCGGAACAAATAGTCCGGGAATATCGTGATCAGCGAGCAAAGCAGAAACTCCAGCATTATTGTTACTCCTGCTTTTTCTCGTTGATTTTGTCAGGTGCAGAATTGACAACTGGTGCGGCTCCGGCGGTATTCGCCACGGATGCCGCAGGGATGGTTGTCTGCGCCGTGTCGTGAGTGGAAGACGTGCTCATCTGACTCATCGGCGTAGGCGCAAGCCCATGTCGGACTATGATACGTAGAGATCTGGCCATAGATGTTATTGGAGAAAGGAAATCCGGTAGCTCTGCCATCGCAATCAATAAGGCTGCAATCCAGAAGAGCTGATTGTGGGTGAAGAGCGAGATCAGTCCCAGAACCGCAACTAACTGAATTTGGACTTTATGCGTGCGATGCGCGATATGTTCCGGTAAGGCGTGGAGCCTTAAGTAGAGAACGCCGGTTAAGAACACGACGAACACCAGAAAGACAATCACGATGTTCAGAAGTACATCGGTTTGCCCTGGTGGTGTTATAAACGGAGGTAAATGCGCAACCGTCGCTTTATGCACGGCATCCGCTACTTGATCCATGCTGATCCAGCTCCTCATTGTCGGCACATGCCAAGCGCTTCATCAAAGATGATGACAATAAGGAGCGCCACGATCCGCCAACTCTTCTGCTCGAGAATGCCAACGTAACCAAGTTATTAAGTAGAGCTGATAATATAGTCTAAAATTATGGTTCCGTATAGCGGGAGTTTTTTATTGCACCGCGTAGCGGTTGGGGTAGGCAAGAATGGAGCGGTATTTTCTGTTCTTTACGTCAGTGAGCGGGCGAGGGATCGACAACAATGGCTTCCGCGCTGGCGGTTCAGGTCGCGCGCAGCTCAATTATCCTAAAAGTAATCGTCGGCCAGGGTTACGTGTGCCCATGAGAACGGAGCACGCGGATCGGAGAGAGCATTCGGCTCGGCCATCTATCTAAATATAAGCTATTAAAAATTCAGAAATACATTATTCTATGGTCAACACGCGAACGAAATGCCATTCTTGGAATAATCGCTATTTTACTTTCTTTGATGTTACTTGCCGCCTTATGAAGGGTTCAAGCTTCTTCTTTAATTGGCTTTGAACACGCAAAGAGAGGAAGATCAGGGTGACGCACCATGGTTTCTCGTGCAACGCAGTCGTCGGGTTAGTCGACGTATCGGGTAAGGCTTACGCTTCGTTTATTCGGTCAGAGGTCAATGCTGCAGCAGGCGCGGAGAATTGACGATGGAAATGTTGGTGGCTTTGCGAACTGGCGCGATAATGTTGGTCACATTGATCGCGTTGTCCATTTTGCAAATCCCCGGTTGGGCGCAGACGGCTCAATCCGAGGTGCCACCCGAGAAAGTCAGACAGCTTCTTGATGTGCTCAATGAGCCGGACGTTAAGGCCTGGCTGGAAAGCAAAGCTGCTCCGCCCCCGGTTGCTGAGCCCGCGCTTTCCGATACGTTTGCAAGCTGGGAAACTGCGGTTCGCAATCGTATAGCAGGACTTGTCGATGCAGTGCCCCGTATCCCTCAAGAACTGGCGAACGGGGCCGACAGAATCGCCCGTGACGTCAACGACGGTCGGCCGGGCCTTGTGATCTTCATTCTCGCCGTGCTGATGGCCGTGGGGTTCGGTGCTGAATGGCTGGTTCGGAAATTGTTACCGAAGGAACCACCATCAGCCTCGGGGCGGGATTTTGTTCCGCGGGCAATCCTGACCAATCTGGCTGCGTTGCTTACCTTTTCATTAGCCAGTGTCGGGTCATTTCTGGCGTTGGAATGGCCGCCATTGCTGCGGAGGATCGTATTGACCCTCCTGGTAGCCATTATTGCGTTTCGCGTGGTGCGGGCTATCTGTACCCGTGCCACTATCCTCCTGGCCACTCAGCCTTCGGCTTCGTCAGATCAGTTGTCTGACGACGTGATGAAAGAGGCAGTGCCCGTACAATATATGGCTGCAGATAGTGTTGAGACGGCGCGCTTCTGGCGCCGACGTATCAGCATTTTGGCCGGAATTTTCTTATTCGGCTGGGCAATCGTCAGCATCATGCGCGCCATCGGCTTTTCGCTAGAAGTTGCTCAGATAGGGTCATATTTGCTGGGGCTTGGATTGCTGGCAGTCGCAATCGAAGTGGTTTGGCGTCATCCTGATTGCCACCCATCGGCTTTGAAAGGTATGTTGCTGACCCTCTTTCTGATCGCTCTCTGGCTGGTCTGGGTCGGGGGAATGTTGGGGCTGTTGTGGATCGGTATTTATGCGCTGGCGCTGCCGCCCGTCCTGCGTGGTACAGGCCGCGTTGCGCAGGTACTTGTCGGTAATGACAAACGAGCTGGTGCGGTCGGCGTTATATTCGACGTCATCATCGCAAGAGGAGCGAGAGCGCTGGTCATCGCGGCGGCGGTCTTCTGGCTGGCTTATCTATGGAAATTCAGCGCCGCAGCCCTTTCGGGGAATGGGCTCGGTGAACGCTTGGTCAACGGCGCGTTCAACGCAATCATCATTCTTGTTGTAGCGGATTTGCTCTGGCAGTTGGCGAAGGCATTGATTGACCATCAGTTGAGGCCCATCGATCCAGCCGACAGCAGCGGCGCGGCGATGGCGCGTTCGGGCCGGCTGCGTACCCTGTTGCCAATATTCCGCAACGCACTTGCCGCATTCATTGCTGTTGTGGCTGTGCTGACAATCCTGTCGGGCATGGGTGTACAAATCTTGCCGCTGATCGCCGGTGCCGGCATCTTTGGCGTTGCCGTCGGCTTTGGCGCACAAACGCTTGTAAAAGATATTCTGAGCGGGGTTTTCTATATGCTCGACGATGCGTTCCGCGTCGGAGAGTATATCCAAAGCGGGTCATACAAGGGAACGGTGGAATCTTTCAGTCTGCGTTCGATAAGACTACGGCACCATCGCGGGCCGGTTTTCACCGTTCCGTTCGGCCAGCTGGGTGCCATCCAGAACATGAGCCGTGATTGGGTGATTGAGAAGATGACAATTGGCGTCACGCACGATTCGGACGTGGAACTGGCCCGCAAGCTTGTCAAGAAGATCGGTCAGGAACTGGCGGTGGACCCGGAATTTGCGGCAGACACGATCGAGCCCTTGAAGATGCAGGGTATCGATAGTTTCGGCGAGTATTCGATCGTGCTTCGGATGAAGTTGATGACCAAGCCTGGCACACAGTTCGGCATAAAGAGGCGGGCCTTCATGATGATCAAGAAGGCTTTCGAAGAAAACGGTATCAAGATTGCCTATCCTACAGTTCATGTCGAAGGCGGCAGCGAGACGGCTGCTGCCAGCCACGAGATCATGCGCAAGATGCAGGCTGAAGCCGCGGCAACAGAGGAGGCAAAAGCATGATTGCCAGAGATCGCACGAACGCAGATCTGACAAAGTGCAGTTGCCGCCCCCTTGCATCAGTCGCTGACCGGGCGTTCAGGACTTATGATTGACTGAGTATCAAGCCTCAAACAAGAATGATTGCAAATGACGAGTAAGAAGCTTGTCTTGCGGCTTTGCTCGGGGCAGAATGAAAAAGCGCTTCAATTTCAAGTAGATTTCAGCATTCAGGGCATTGATTGACATGGTAGCCACGACCGAATTGATGACGCCATGAAGATCGCTTTCTATTCTCCGTTGAAATCACCCCACCATCCGGTTCCTTCTGGAGATCGGCTGATGGGGAGGCTGTTGATTGCAGCATTGCGGCGTGCCGGTCATGAGGTGGAAGTCGTATCGGAATTCCGTAGTTTCCTGAAAGTGCCATCAGTCGAAGCTTTCGCTGCACTCGAAGTGCAGGCCGAACGGGAGATCACGCGGATTTCATTGCTTTGGCGGGGCAATACCGTCCCTGATCTGTGGCTGACATATCATCCCTATTACAAGGCTCCCGATTTGCTTGGGCCGGTGCTTTCTGCCTCATTCGCCATACCTTACGTGACAGTCGAAGCATCATATTCTGCGAGACGCAATACGGGAATCTGGACAGAAATTCAGCAAAGCTTGCTGAAAACTGTCGAACAGGCAGCCGTCAACATCTGCCTGACCGAGCGCGACCGCAGCGGATTGAAAGAGGCGCTGCCCGAGGCCCGCGTTGCGATGCTGGCACCGTTTATCGATTGCGCCGGGTTTGCCGAAGTGGTGCCTCATCCCGAGCGTGATCGGCTGATAACGGTGGCGATGATGCGCAGTGGCGACAAAATGGACAGTTACCGGATGCTGGCGGGATCGCTGGCGCTGCTCGGTGATGTTCCATGGACACTTTCCATCGTGGGTGATGGTGCCTGTCGCGCAGAAGTCGAGACGTTGTTTGCCGGTTTTTCGCCGGAACGAATTCGATGGCACGGGGAGCTGGAGCCATCGGAAATCGCGGGTCTGTTTGCGCAAAGTACTCTTTATGTCTGGCCCGGGTGCGGGGAGGCTTATGGGCTGGCCTATCTGGAAGCACAGGCCGCTGGCCTGCCAGTCGTGGCTCAGGCCATCGCCGGGGTACCGGAAGTCGTGGTCAACGACCGTACCGGTATTCTCACACCGCCGGGCGACGTTGTTGCATATGCTCAAGCGATGCGCTCGGCGCTGGCGAATGCCAAAATCCGCGACGACATGGCCTTTGCGGCTCGACAGTTCGTGCGAGACGAGCGGTCACTGGAAGTGGCGTCTGAACGTCTTGACGAAATCCTCAAAAATCATGTGGGCAGCGCGTAATGGGAACTGATATATGGCAAACGTTGAAAAGCGAACTGGACCGATGGCATAAGGCTGGCAAAGTCGCGGACTTCTGGTTGCGTGATGACGATGCGGTTTTTCCGACGCCAGAGCTGGCGCGACTGCTTGAGCTAAGCACGCGCCATGCTGTTCCCGTGGCGCTGGCTGTGATCCCCGAACATACGGGCCAGTCCCTTGCAGAGTACCTCGACGACTGGCCGCTGGCTACGGTGGTTGTTCACGGCTGGTCGCATACCAATTTTGCCGGTGAGCACGAGAAGAAGCAGGAGCTTGGTGAACATCGGCCGATTGGCGTCGTCGCTGCGGAATTGAAATCTGGTTTGGAGCGTCTTGAGGCGCTCCATGCTGGCCGTTTCGCTCCAGTTCTGGTGCCGCCATGGAACCGTATTGCACCGTCTTTGGTGGGCGCGCTTGCTGGTCTTGGGTTCCATTCCCTTTCAGTGTTTGGACCGGAGAAGCTCGGTCCATTGTCGATGATCAACACCCATGTCGATCTGATGGACTGGCATGGAACGCGGGGTGCCCGCGATCATGTGGCGCTGATTGATGATGTCGTCCATCGTCTGCGGGTGATGTTCGATGGCGGTGGCAGCTTGGGGTTCCTGACCCATCATCTGGTGCACGACGAGTCTGCTTGGCAATTTCTCGATGCGCTCTTTGAGCAGACAGCGTCTCGTCCTGCCAGCCGATGGGTGGCGCTGCCGGATATGCTTGCTCAGACATAGAGCATTTCCAGCAAAAGTGCGTAGCGGTTTTGCGTAGGATAATGCGTCAAAACAAATAGATAGAGCGGTTCCACGATTCCGCTTTAACAGGAACCGCTCTAGACGTTGAAGGTTTGGCCTTCCCGGGCTGAGAAGGCGCCAGCAAACTGGCTCGCGGCTTGGCGATCGATTGCTTCGATTTCTGCGTCTGTGCGCAGCGGCGAATGATGGATGAAAGCAACATTCTTTGCGTTGGCTGCCTTGGCAAGCCGGATAGCGTGCTGCCACGATGAGTGACCATAGCCGACATGCTTGGGCATTTCCTCATCGGTGTAGGTGGTGTCGTAGAGGAAAAGGTCCACGCCTTGGATCAGACTCAACACCGCAGGATCGAGGATACCAGGTTCATGCTCGGTATCGGTGATCAGCGCTACGGAACGCCCGCCCCATTGTACGCGATAGCCGATTGCGCCACCGGGATGATTGAGGCTTCCGGTTATAATCTCAATACCGGGGTGGGGTTTCAGAACATCGCCGGATTTAAAATCCTTACAGATCATTTTTGCGGGGCAGACATCTATTTCAATGGGAAACCATGGGGGCCGTATAAACTCCGCGACAATCTCGCTCGTGTTCATCTTTCCGTACATATGCCCGGACCAGAGTTCCACCGTCGAGCGGGCATCAAAGAGTGGCGCGAAATAAGGCAGACCGATAATGTGGTCGTAATGACAGTGTGTAAAGAACAGGTTGAAGTTGGAAATACCTTCGGCAAGCAATGATTTTCCGGCGGGCAACAAGCCGGATCCGGCATCGAACAACAATCTGTGCTCACCGCATTGCATCTCGATGCAGACAGTATTGCCGCCATATTGCCGGAAATCCGGTCCTGAAACCGGCAGACTGCCCCGCACTCCCCAAAAACGCACCCGAAACACTGTGTCGCTCTCACTTTCTGCCGTCGCGCAAATTCGAAGACCGCCGCTCCATGAGAGTGCTGGCTCTCCGGCAAGAAAATCAACGTTGTCCGACCGTTTCCGGTTTTGTCGCAATCATGGCATGTTAGCCAGACGGTGAAACATATGCGAGCGTAGATTCTAGCTTACTACTAAATATGTAGCATTCTTGTCGGTGGTATGAAGCGTGAGAAGTTGTAAAGGAAATCTCTAAGGGATGACATCAGAGTTCCCGTCCATTGCCGTGATTGCCGACGCGCACTTCCACGATATTTTCGGCGACTATGGCACTGCCGGGGTCACGGTGAACAAGCGGACCATGGCATTGCGTCCATTTGCCAACACGGTGCGTTCGACACGCGTGTTCAACGAGAGTTCCTCCGCGTTGCGATACACGCTGGATGACGTAGCCGTGCAAGGAATTCACCACGTTGTCCTTCTGGGAGACTACTCGGATGACGGCCAGACGGCGACTATGACAGGCTTGCGGACCCTTCTGGACGATTACGCCAGACGCCATGGAATGCAGTTCTATGCGGTGCCGGGCAATCACGATATTTTTGGTCCCGGCGGGCGCCATCGGTCGAAACGTTTTCTGAATGCTCGCGGTGGCCACGATCTGGTAACCAGCAATCCGGAGCGCGAGGCTTCGCCAGACGACGATGCCTTGATCATCAATGAGAATCTGCGTTGCGCAGGTTATCCACTCGGCCTTCATGCGCCGGGCGACGTCGGCTTTTTCCGAAAGCCGCAATATCTGCATTGGGAAACCCCGTTTGGCACTGAGGATCATCCATCAGCGCGGGAGTTCGAAATTCGCTCGCCTGATGGCTTGACGGTTCGCACGCTCATGGATGCGACCTATCTCGTCGAACCTTTCGAGAATCTATGGATGCTGATGATCGACGCCAACGTGTTCGTGCCAGTGGGGGGAGAAACCGGCGATGCGGAGGAGGCTTTCGCCGACAGCACCGATGCCGGCTGGAACGCCATGCTGATCCACAAACGCTTCATTCTGGATTGGGTAAAATCGGTCACTGATCGGGCGCGAGAACTTGGCAAGACGGTCATCGCTTTTTCCCATTATCCAGCGCTCGATCCGCTGGATGGCACGCGTGATGACGAACTTGCAGTGCTTGGGCAAACAAGCCTCATGGGCCGCATCCCGGAACCGGATGTTGGCGATGCCCTGATTGATGCCGGTATTCGCGTGCATTTCAGTGGTCATCTTCATATCAACGATACCGCTCGCCGTCGCAACGCCAATGGCTTTCTGTTCAATGTATCCGTACCCTCGCTGGTCGCTTTTCCAGGTGCTTACAAGATTATACGCATCCAGCCCAATCAGCTGAATATAGAGACGATCAGCATTGACGCCATGGCGCTCGACACTGACATCCTCTCTCAATATGCCGCCGAAGCTGGGAGAAACAAGATCAATCCCGGCGAGCTGCTTAACACTGCAAATTATGGGGAATTCCTGTCGAGCCACCTCGCGCATCTTATCGGTAGACGTTTTCTGCGTCGGGAGTGGCCGGAAGCACTTGCAGAAGCAGTGAGAAACCTTGGAATTCTGGATTTGGCCGCTCTCGCACTGGTCGAGCGTCCCGTCACTTCCGGTACGCTTGCTGATCTTAAAGTGGCAATTGGCGATAGTGACAAACAGTGCCAGCTAACCATCTCTGCCGTGGAATACGGACTTGATCCCGCCTTGCTGTCGCGGATAAGCGCAATGACGTTTCTGGGTGACTGGTATCGCGTCAGGATGGGCAGCGATCTGGGGTTTGATGCTGTATCTGAGCCGCACCTCGCTGCGTACAAATGGGTGTTGGATCTCTATGCTCGTCGTACTGAAACGATTGCGGTGGGATCGATGCAGGAAGCCTTCGGCAGACTTTTCCGGATGTTCGACCGCTTCATTTCAGGTTTTCCATCACGAGACTTTTCCATTGATCTGATAACCGGCGAGATACATCCAGGATGACCAGCGCATTTCTGTATGCAAATCGGCCATAGGAATTGACCAGCAATAAATGTCTGGCCTACAACTTACCCATGATGGACACATTCGACGCAAACGCGACTACCATTGATTGGCATGAAAGCGCATTTGATATTTTGCGCGGTGTGGCCGCATACACATCGAGCCCGCTGATCAAAGGTTTGTCGCGGGTCGTCGCCCGCCACCCCGAAGCGGACCTTGGCAATGCCTTCAACCACAAGCAAGTGGTCTGCAAGATTTGGGCGCGGCAATCGCTGTTTGAAGCCGTCGGCGGAAAGTTCGGCCGCATCGTCATACTTGGTGGCTGGTATGGCGTTCTGGCCGCGATGTTTTTCGAAGATCCGCGCTTCGAGATCGAGGCGATCGACAGTTTTGATATCGATCCCGATGTTGGCGCTGTCGCTGATACCTTGAACAGCGCGTGGACAGATCGGTTTCGGGCATTGACTGCCGATATGTATGATCTTGCCTATGCGAAACTCGGCGCTGATCTGGTGATCAACACGAGTTGCGAACATATTGCTGATCTGCCTGCCTGGCTGTCGCTGTTGCCCAAGGGAACCCGCGTTCTCCTGCAATCGAACGATTATTTTAGCGAACCGACCCATGTGAATTGTGTCGCGTCGCTGGATGAGTTCATAGATCAGGCGTCATTGGGAACGATTGCCTTCGCCGGTGCGCTGCCCATGAAGAAATATACTAGATTCATGCTGATCGGCAGCGTCTAGCGCGCTGCCAGAAGACTATGCAGAATCTCTGCGGTGCGATGAGCGCCGTAGAGATCAAGGTTGTGAGCTGGCAAACGAGGCGCGGCAAGTGCCTTGCCTATGGCATCGGTCATGCTATCCGCTGATAGCTCATCTTCCGTGAGAACCGACGCGAGGCCGAGCTTCTCCAGATGCCGTGCGCGTGCCGTCTGCTCGGTTTCGCCACCCGCCGTAAAAGGAATGAGCAACGATCCGCAACCTGCACGCAGGATATCGCAAACCGTATTGTATCCGGCCTGAGAGACTGACAAGCGAGCCTTGAGCAGCAGGCTTGGAAAACCCTGCAGGAATCGGAAGATGCGGACATTGTTCGGTGCTTCCGCCGCGATATCGTCAAAATCCGATTGCTGCAGATTGGGCCCGGTCACGATGCACCAGGAAAGGTCAGGCGACAGGCGCTTTGCAGCCTCAAGTGCAGCGCGGATCAGGAGGGCGCCGACAGCACCGCCACCAGCCGAAACGACGATATCGAAGGTCTCCGCAGGCGGCGAGGGCGGTGGCGCGGCGACAAGGCCCGTATAGATAACCTTGTCGGCAATCTCTGCACGCAGCGGAAAACTATCCTCCAGACGGGCAAACTGCGGATCGCCATGAACCAGCACGTGATCGAAATAACGTTGCACCAGGGCTACACTTTCCTCGTCTCTACCGGGTTTGGCGCGTTCCTGCAGAATATCGCGCAGCGAGGCCAACACCAATGGTCTCGGCGTCATTGCATTGATCTCATCAAGCAGGGGGATCAGTTCGAAGCGAACTTGCCGCCGTCCAAAAGGAAATGCCTCGATGATGACGATATCGGGCTGGACATCCCGAAATGTGACAAGCAGCTTGTCACGGCGCTCGGCTTTGAATTCATCGGTCAGCGGGTTGCCAAAGGCGTCGGCAAGACCGGAAAACCCTGCATCGCCCGAAGCAATCGCTGGTAATGCGACATGGCTTACTTCCGGCCCCGGAAATCCCGGGACAGGCATGCCGCCGGTGACCATGGTGACGTCGAAACCGTCTTGTGTCAGTGCACGGGCAATGCGACTGGCGCGCGCAAGATGACCGATGCCGAGCAGATGCTGGACATAGAACAACACGCGCGGTCTTGCCGTCGATTGTCTCATTTGCTCGGCTTCCATTCTGTTTCGAACAAGGATTTCAATTGACGGATGCTGTTGTGGAAGTTGAATTCTGTTCGCACCCGCTTTTCGGCGGCACGCCCCAGGCGATGGCGGAAGTTCGCATCGCGGATCGCTGTTTCCATCGCTTTAGCCAAGGCTTGGGGATTCTCAGGCGCAACAAGCAGGCCATTCTCCCCGTCTATCAGTAATTCCGGCACACCGGAAATGTTGGTGGAGACCGAGATCAGCCCCTGGCTTGAGGCTTCCACCAGCACGTTCGGCAGACCATCCCTGTCTCCATCCGCGGCAACCCGGCAAGCGAGCACGAAGATATCGGCGGCTTGATAGCTAGCGAGAACGTCCTTCTGGTCGAGCGCGCCCTTCCATTGAATCTTTTCAGCGATCCCCAGCTCGCCTGCAAGTGCTTTCAAGCTGGCGATCCTGTCTCCATCACCGATGTGCTCGAACCGCCAGTGGAGATCATCGGGCAGCAGGCTGAGTGCTTTCAGCACAATGTCATAGCCCTTTTTCTCGACGGCGCGACCGACGCTCAGGATTCTGACAGGATCATCGGCCTCACTGCCATTGCGGAGTGAGCGGCTTCCCTCGAACGGTCCAAACAGGGCAAGATCGAGGCCATGGTAGCTCAGATGCACATTGGACTTGGGGCCTCCAAGCTGGCGCAGATGGTTGAAGCCCGAATGCGTACAGGTTACCGTCCAGCGTGTGCTGGTGAGTTTGCCCTGCAACTCCCAATCCGGCGAAGTCCAGATGTCCTTGGCATGAGCCGAGCATGTCCATCCAATGCCGGTGATCTGGCTGGCATAGGCCGCAACGGATGCTGGAGTATGGATAAAATGTGCGTGAATCCATTCCGCGCCCTCGGGCCACTCCGCCGCAAGAACGGCGGCCTGTCCAAAACGCCTGATACGATTGCGTGTGGGGTCCTTTCGAAAATCCTTGAGAACAGCCGTCAAACCACGCCAGAAACCGGGTCTTGGCATACAGGCGATCAGTGCCGCCAGAACACGGCGCGGTTCATCGCGTAGATATTCAGGCAGATAGTGTACTGGCGCACGAATTTCATCATGCACCGGATGGGTCTTTTTATCTGTTGGTCGCCGTAAAGCCACGAGAACCAGATCGAAACCCGACTGTTCCAACCCAAGCAATTCCTGGGCGATGAATGTTTCAGACAGGCGCGGATATCCCTTTAGCACCACGACCGTTTTTCGGCGATATGACACGCGATTATCCCTTGACGAGTGACAGGTGGTTCGGCTGACGTCGATCCATCAGGTCCCCGACAATTTGAGAAATATGCGGCAAGCCTTCCAGTCTGAACCCCTTAAGCGCACTCTTGGAAGGTGCGGGTCTGCTGGGCAGGGCTTTGAGCGCGCCTGCCATGCGAACCGGGTCTTCGGATTCGCTTGGGAGCAACATATCGATCAGTCCCAGCTCTGCGGCGCGCCGGGCGCGGATCAACTGTTCTTCACGCGGAAGGACGCGCGGAACGATCAGCGCTGGCTTGTCGAAGGACAGAATCTCGCAATAGGTATTGTAACCCCCCATGGCGACGACCGCCTTGGCGCCAGCCACAAGTTCTTCCATCCTGTTATCGAATTCGATAACCTCGATATGGGGGATCGCCCGGCTCTTGCTTATCATCTTGCGACGCTTTTTCGCGGGCATGTAAGGTCCGAGCACGATGAGTGACTTGTGCTGGAGCGTGTGATCGTGCTGGTAGGCGCGTATGACATCGTTGACGAGATCGGCGCCGTCACCACCTCCACCCGTCGTAACGAGGATGTAGTCACCCTTTGGACGATGGTCCGGGAGTTCATGGGTGGAGACGCTACGCTGCAGGAAGCCGACGAAACTCATTTTGTCGCGGACACTCTTGGGCACGTCGAGCCCAACCAGCGGATCATAGAAATCCGGCGGACCATAGACCCATACCGCATCATAGAGCTTGTCGATCTTGTCCATCACATTCTTGCGCTTCCACTCGGCATCGAGCAGATGCGGCGCGTCCATGACTTCACGCAAGCCAAGGATCAGCATTGCTCCCCGTGTCTTGAGATAGGTGAGTGTTTCCTCGACTTCGCCCTTCATGCCCATCGGTTCTTTATCGACGATAAAAATGTCGGGCTGGAACGTTTCGGCCGTGTGACGGATGATCGATTGGCGCATCTTTAGCGTGTCATGAAGATCGGTGTGCCGCTCCATTGACTCGTATTCTCCATTGCGCAGCTTGATCACGCTTGGAATTTTGACGAAGTCGACACGCGCGCGATAGTCAAACGCACCGGCAATGGTGGCGCCGGATATGATCATAATATTCAGACCGCGATAGTCCTCGACCAGCGAATGGGCGATTGTCCGGCAGCGCCGCAAATGGCCCAGTCCAAACGTGTCGTGGCTATACATCAGAATGCGGACATCCTCCAGGCGGCGCGTCATGATGCGAGCCTCGCGGTCATTTGGTGACGCAACCCGTGATATGGGAAATTTTTCAGCATATGAATATCCACCTCAACTATACGGATCAGCGACGTCGCGGAGGCCGTCACCCAGAAAATTGAAGGCCAGAACCACCAGGATGACCGGAATGATCGGAAACAGCAGCCAGGGGTAGAAGACGATGACACTTACACTGCGGGCTTCTGTCAGAAGGATACCCCAGCTTGTGATTGGCGGCCGCAGACCCAGTCCGAGAAAGCTCAGCGCAGTTTCACCGAGGATCATGCCCGGAATAGACATGGTTGCAGTCGCGATCAAGTGCGACATGAAGCCGGGAATGAGATGCCGCCCTATGATGCGGCGACTATTTGCACCCATCAATTGGGCCGCAAGCACA
This sequence comes from Brucella sp. 22210, assembly GCF_052045675.1. NCBI lineage: Bacteria > Pseudomonadati > Pseudomonadota > Alphaproteobacteria > Hyphomicrobiales > Brucellaceae > Brucella > Brucella sp. 22210. Next base: position 83,606 of record NZ_JBQEPD010000015.1, on the reverse strand, counting down.
TAGTCTTCTTCACGCAGTGAAAGCAGTTTGGAACGCACGGCACGCGCCAACCCCGTCCAGTCGAGCAGTCCGAGGATGGCGGTGATACCGAGGTAAATCAGCATTGGGCTCCATGTAATAGGCATGATGGCGGCGAGGGCCATCCACAAAGGTATGCTTGGAATAGACTGAAGTACTTCGATGATTCGCTGAACAATGAGGTCGAAAACGCCACCATGGTAACCAGCTAGGCCGCCGATAACAATTCCCAGCGTAAAGCTGATGACGATGCCGATTACGCCGATTGTAAGCGAAATGCGAGCGCCATAGAGAATGCGCGACAGCACGTCGCGCCCGAGGCGGTCAGTGCCGAGAAGAAACATCTGCCCACCTTTCGCGGGGCAGACAAGGTGGAAATCCGTCGCGACCACGCCCCAGAATTTATAGCGATCACCCGAACAGAAAAACCGCAGCGGCTCGACCTGGTCTTTCTGGTCCACGTAGACGCGTCGAAGCGTGTCCATATCGAGCGTCATCTTGCGCCCATAGACGAATGGTCCGATGAAATCACCGTTGTGAAAAAGGCGAACGGCCTGCGGGGGGCTATAGATGAAGTCAACGTTGCGTGTATGGAGATTGTAAGGTGCCAGAAACTCGACAAAAGCGATCATTACATAGAGCGCACCAAGAAAAATCGCAGAGGCGAGGGCCAGTTTGTGCTTTTTGAATTTCCACCACATCAATTGCAGCTGTGATGCCCGATAGAGCCGGTTTTGCTCCTCGGTCATGACGTCGACTGAATGTGGATCGAAAGGCTTCGTTGAGACAAAGTGAGGTAGCGGCGCGCCGGGTTCTGGAAGCGGTGATGTCATTTTGTGCTTCCGCCTTGCAGTCTGATGCGCGGATCGAGAAAGGCGAGCGCGATATCGGAGATCAACACGCCAATCACCGTCAATGTCGCAAGGAACATCAGGAACGAACCCGCAAGATACATGTCCTGACTTTGCAAGGCCTTGATGAGCATCGGTCCCGTCGTCTCCAGCGAAAGAACAATTGCGGTGATTTCTGCACCGGAAATGATCGCCGGCAGGATCGAGCCGATATCCGAAATGAAAAAGTTGAGCGCCATGCGCAGGGGATATTTCACCAAAGCGCGGAAAGGGTGCAAACCCTTGGCACGCGCTGTCACCACATATTGTTTCTGCAGTTCGTCTAGAAGATTGGCGCGCAGACGCCGGATCATGCCTGCAGTGCCAGCGGTGCCGACGATCAATACCGGAATCCATAGATGGGAGAGGATTGAGGATGCCTTGGCCCAACTCATCGGTTCGGCCAGATATTTCTGATCCATGAGATGCCCAATGGAGGTGCCGAACGAGATATTGGCGAAATACATCAGGATCAGCGCGAACATGAAATTCGGGATCGCGATGCCAAGCAGGCCTATCAGTGTCAGCCCATAATCCGCCCAGCTATATTGATGCGTCGCCGAATAGATGCCGATGGGGAAAGCGATCAGCCAGGTGAAGATGATCGTGAAAAACGACACCATCACCGTCAGCCACAGCCTGTCGCCGACCACCTCGCTGACGGGGAGCTGGTACTCGAACGAATAGCCGAAATCGCCTTGCAACATGCCGGCGACCCAATGGAAGTAGCGCAGCACTGGCGGCTTATCAAAGCCATACTGGACGCGCAGCTCTTCGATTTCCTGCATGTCGACGGCTTCGCCCTGAGCACGAAGTTCCGACACATAGCTTTCAAAGTAGTCGCCGGGCGGCAGTTCGATGATGGTGAAAACCAGAGCTGAAATGATCACCAGTGTGGGGATCATCGCTGCGATGCGCCAAAGGATGTATCGCAGCATGGTCAGGCATCCTTACCATACCAGAACGCATCCGGCATAAAAACTCCGAGAAAGCCAGTCGGGTCGAAGCCGTAAAGTCCCTTGTCTGGCACGTTCCGGAGACTGTCTGCGCGCAAGATCGGTTGCGGCGTGCTGTTGACGATGCCGATAGAAAATACCTGCTGCGAATAGATATCCAGCATCTGCGTCCAGATACCGGTTCGTTCTGTCATGTCACTGGTATTCCGCCATTGGGCAAGAAGCGCGATAAGCTGCTTCACCTCGGGAATTTCCGGAGGCTGGCCCTTCATTCCGTTCGACATGTAATACATGCCCCAGACCGGCCATTGCAGCTGGTCGTCCGAGGTTGGAGCAAGTTCGCCCGGGTTCATGTCGGCTGTCGGGATACCGTTATCGAGCCCAGACCACATTGCCATCATGATTTCACCCCCTATCGCCCGGCTGCGGAACACGTCACGCTGAGATGTCCGGATGAACAGCGCGATGCCCACATCCAGCCAGTGATCGGTGATCAGCTCAAGGATATCTGTCTCCAGTGTGCTTTCGCCAGCGGTTTCGACCACGATTTTTGCCGGCCGACCGTCGGGCAGCAGGCGTATCCCGTTCTCGTCACGCATTTGCAGGCCCGCGGCGTCCAGCAGGGCGTTTGCTTGGGCCGGATCATGCCCGCTCCACGCGGTCTTGTATCCAGGTTTGAACAGCGGACTTTCGGGCAGGATGGCGTTTGCGCTGTCAACGGCAAGCCCGTAGAACACCGCCTTGTTGATTTCGGTCCGGTCGATTGCAAGCGACAGTGCGCGACGTACCCGCACATCCCAGAACAGCGCCCGCCAGGTGGCATCACCGCAGTTGAGGTTGGGCAGCAGGCTCACCCGCGAGCCTTCCGTGCGTTTCCATAAATTGACCTTGACCGGAAATCGCTTCTCGGAATCCTTCAGGAAGGCGTAGTCGGCAAAATCGAGGCCATGTGCCTGCAGGTCGCTTTCGCCAGCACCTGTCTTGGCGGCAATGATCGCCGGAGAGCTGATATTCAGAACCACTTTATCAACATAGGGCAGTTGCAGACCGTTTTCATCGACACGGTGGAAATACGGGTTGCGCTCAAAAACGAACTGCTCCGCTGGCGATGCAGTAGTGTTGCGCCACGGATCGAGCGTCGGCAGCTCCGGGTTCTCGGGACGATAGCTGCGCGCCATATTGAAGTGAAGATCAACCCATTTTTTGACGCGGTATTGCTTCATCAATGCCGAAAGCCGGAAATTGTCCTGATACTTCTTGTGAAACTGCTTCATGTATTTTGACGGCAGGACGATCATCAGCGCCTGTGGCGCGGCCAGTTGTGGCAGAAAATCCGGATTGGGCGCGTCCCAGCTATATCGGACAGTCAATTCATCGATGACTTCGAAACGTGGTGGCCTTCCATTGACAAGCAGGACGCGCGGCGGGCCGCCGCGCTTCAGCTCCGTGTTGAGCATCACGTCTTCCCAACAATAGCGAAAATCCTCTGATGTCAGATAGGACCCGTCCGACCACCGATGTCCGGGGCGGATTTTGAAGGTGAAGACCCTGTCCTCGATCACTTCGAAGCTTTCGAGAATATCCGCATGCATGTTGAGCTTTTCGTCGTAGCCGACCAGACGGGAATAGCCATAAAGCGTCATCAACCGGATATCTTTCTGGTTGCCGATCAAGGTCCGGATGATGCCGCCATTGACACCGGGCTTTCGACCAAGGGCGGCCATGTTGATGACTCTCGGTGTCTTGGGGAGGCGGTCGGCCGTGTCGAGCCGATCCCAAGCACCCGGCTGCGGAAATGAATAGTTCCAGTCAAACGATCTCGCCCGCGAAACACCAGGCAGAACGCAGGAAGCAAGCATGCCCAGAGCAGTGCGGCGGTTGATCACGGTCTCAACTCCCGCACATCGGCTGTCTTGCGTGCAAGCACAAGGTGCCCATTGCCCAGATCGGTCGGTGTCAACATATCTTCCGGTCCATCGTTGCGGAACTGGATGCCCCAGTTGCGCTTGTCGGACGCGCCGCTGGCCCTCAGCTTGCCGAAATCGAGTGGACGGTCGAGATCGGGAAATGGAATCGCCGCAAGCAACGACTTCGTATAGGGATGGACAGGCGATCGCATCAAAGTACTGCGCGGAGCGATTTCGACGATCCGTCCGGCACACATCACGGCGATCCGGTCTGCCATATAATCCACCACCGCCAGATTGTGCGAAATGAAGATGTAAGTGAGCCCGAGTTCCTTCTGCAAATCCTTGAGAAGGTTGAGAATCTGCGCCTGTACAGACACATCAAGCGCCGATACCGGCTCATCGCACAGGATGAGTTCCGGGCCGAGCGCCAGGGATCGCGCGATGCCGACGCGCTGGCGCTGACCGCCGGAGAGACCGTGTGGATAACGTTTGAGATAGCGCCGGTTGAGGCCGACGACGTCCATCAGGTCGGACACCTTGTCCATCCGCGATTTGGCGTTTCCGCGCCCGTGGATTTCCAGTGGTTCGCTGAGAATATTCTGGATCGTCATGCGCGGCGACAGCGACGATACCGGATCTTGAAACACCATCTGAATTTTAGTGCGCAGCGCTTGCAGCTCGCTGCCATTGGCGTCGAGGACATCAATCGGGCCTGTAGTGCCGTTGAAAGTGACTGAACCGGCATCTGGTGTGATGGCGCGCATCAGAATCTTGCTCAGTGTGGTCTTGCCGCAACCACTTTCGCCGACCAGGCCGAAGCACTCGCCGCGCAAGACATCGAAACTGACGTCATTGACTGCGCGTGTCGGCGGTCCGTCATCTTTTGAAAAGAGGGTTTTTCGAGCGGCGAAGGTCTTGGAAACGTCGCGTACAGAGAGCAGTACATTGTTGCGCTCCGCATCGGCGGTCTTGCTCTTCCCCATCAATTTGGTGACATCGACAGGCACATCGCGCAAGGATTTAAGTCTCTCGCCCGGCTTCATGTCGAAATGGGGCACGGCGGCCATCAGGCCTTTTAAATAGGGGTGAGACGGCTTGCGGAAAATTGTTTCGACGGGGCCGGATTCCATGATCTCACCGTGATAGATCACGACCACCTCGTCGGCGACATTGGCAACGACGCCCAGATCGTGGGTGATGAGCAACATCGCCATATTGAGCTTGGCGCGTAGTTCGCCCAGCAGCTCGAGAATCTGTGCCTGTATGGTTACATCCAGCGCAGTGGTTGGCTCATCGGCGATCAGCAGAGATGGCTTGCATATGAGCGCCATGGCAATCATGGCACGCTGGCGCATACCGCCGGATAGCTCAAACGGATATTTGTCATAGGCGCGAGCCGGGTTTTGAAAGCCAACAAGGCCAAGCATCTGCTCGGTTTGCTCGCGTCGCTCGGCCTTTGTATCTTTAGTATGGATCGACAGCACTTCGGAAATCTGGTTACCGATCGTGTGGAGCGGCGATAAAGAGGTCAGCGGCTCCTGGAAAATCTTGCCGATACGGCTGCCGCGCAAGGCGCGTATCTCTGGACCATCAACCGGCAGGCTGAGAATGTCGACAGGCGGCTGGCCGGGCATAGCCGGATCTTGGAAAAGTATCTTGCCGCTCGCAGAGGCAGTGCGCGGCAGAATTCCCATAACCGACTGACTAATAACAGATTTTCCGGATCCGGATTCACCGACAAGGGCCGTGACTTTGCCCGGCAGGACACGGAGATCCGCCTTTTTTACGGCCATGATTTCCCCGCCCATCAGGCTGAAGGAAATGCTCAGATTTTCGATCCTCAAGAGATCCGTACCAGAGATCATGCTTGCGGGCCTTCACGTTTTCATGTTTCCGGTGCGGGTACCCCGACATGAACGCTAGCGCACGAATGTCAATGTGTCCATGACTAGATTCCGCTGGTCCAGTAGTCGCCATACCTATTGGAAAGATAAGCGCCGGGAATGCTGCCTGCCGGGAAGGGGTTACTTGATGAGGCTACAGGCGTTGCTGTCGCGCAGGACGTCCTTGCAGTTGGCCGATCTGCGGAAATCATCATAGAATAGTGACCATTCGCCGGTTCCAGCCGCGCGATAAGGACCAAATTTGAAATACTGGTTTTTGCCCAATCCGGCATCGTTGTGGCCGATATAGCCTGTGACTGTCGCGATCCAGAGGTCGTTGGCAAAGATTTCGATATGGCCGGTTCCATCCGGTCCGGGTTTTGTCATGATCGCAAAGTCGATCCATCCGGAGTTTGGAGAGGGAAGGCTGTTGCCGCGCGGCGTGACAGTGATTTTGTCAGTGCACGCCGTGAAGAGGTTACCATCTTCGGCAACCCAGTTGTTGTCGGTCGCGACGAGCGCCCGCATCTGGTTGGTTTCCGGGCGCAACCAGACTGGGGTCGAACCTTTTTCGCATGTTGCGGCTGTGCCCTTCGTTCCCGTGGAAATGGGCGCGTGATAATTCGTTTCCACCGTCATGAAAAGTTTGCCCTTATTGAGCCGCACCGCCAGAAAAGGGCTGAAGTCGCCTTTCGCTTCCGGGCCAATCTCACGCTTCCATTGGGCGATAACGTAGCGATGATCGTCCTGGGGGATAGGGTCAGCAAACTTGACTGCGAAGCCGTACCAGACAGCTTTGTCATAAGGGACGCGGAGCTCGGTTTTTTCCCAGATTTCCGCCCGTTCGCTGCAATTTTCTGTTGTCGCCTCGCAACCGGACCGCACGCTCAGTTTCAGCGCGCCAGTTCCTGTACGGGTGACCGCACTCTGGAACTCGACCGATCCGGCTTTCTGTTCACGATTGTCGCGATAATAAAGCCTGCCTGTTGGCGAGAAATCCTGACCATCGAAAGTGTCGAAAAGGGTCTGACTCAATGGATCGGCAACCGCTGGGATTCTGACAAAGAATGTGAATACAAGTAACGCTATAGCACATGTCTTCATCATTGCACGAAGTTCCCCTCGAGTTTTCGGGGCTTCTTCTGATCGCGGGAATTGCGGTAAAGCAGCATCACCTGCTCGGCCTCTGAGCCCGCATCCGATTTGTTTTTGCCGGTTGCCTCGACGCTGCCCAACTTCATGTCTTCTGCGCTCGGCGCCAGTATTGTCACTTTTTCCTGCACACCGCGCAGTTTCTTCGCGCCGAGCATCACCCAGTTGCCACCAGAATAGGTGGTGAACGCCTCGCTGGCGATGATTGGATGGTCGGGGTAAAGTCTGGTCAGCCCCTGTAGACGGGCCACCTCATTGACCGCGCTGCCAAAGGTGGAAAATGTCAGCCGGTCCTTAAGCCCAACATTTCCGAACATGACGTTGCCGACATGCAACCCCATTCCGTAGCGAATTTCGTCGAGGCCGTTCCTTTTTCGCTCATTGTTCATGTCCGCCACGGCGGCGGCGGCCTTCCGCACGGCTTCCATTGCCGCGCGGGCTGCAATCTCGGACGGTTCCCGGTGACGTCCGCAAGGGTAGGCGGCAAGGAAGCCGTCTCCGATAAAACTCAGAATTTCGCCGCCATTCTTGTTGAATGGCGCAGCGATTGCGTCGAAAAATTCGTTAAGGGTGTCGATATAGACCTGCCGGCCAGCCTGGTCGGCGAGATTGGTCGATTGACGCATGTCGCCCATGACGAGTACCGCGCGAATGGTCTCCCCATCTCCTCGCCGTATCTGGCCAGACAATACGCGCTTGCCGGCATTGCTGCCGAGATAAGTGGTGACCACGTTGTCCGCCAGCTTGCCCAGCACTGCCATCTTCGCCGCGATAGCAAGGCTGTCCTGAATTTTCAGCAGCGTTTCAACCACGTCGTCGCCGAAGCCGCCCGGGATATCCGTCGTCCAGGAGCCGACCATGCCTTGACTGTCGCCCTCGCCGAAGGAGTGTACAAAGGCGAGATAGTCGGTGGCGCCAATTTCCTTCAATTCATCGAAAACCTCGAACTCCGATGGTATAGAAGGATCGATTTCACGACGCAGATGCGGCAGGTTGTTGCTAAGAAGATAGAAATAGGGGCTGTTGAGAAAGCGCTCTGTATCCTTTTCGCTGGCCGAAGCGCGAAACCCTTCGATTTCCATGCCTTTGCCGCGGATCCAGGTGAAACCGAGCGCGTCATAAAGCGGGTGCAACATCGAAAAACTTAAGTGAACGCGCATCAACGGCACACCGGCCGCTGCGAGCTGGTCGCAAAACCCTTCGGCCAGAGTTTCAAGGCTTGCGCCGTTCAGCGCGGACTGTTGTAGCCAGTACAAAACTGGACTGAGCAATGTTTCGGAAACCGTAATCCGGGGGACATCCATCGCTTTTTGTTCTTTCCAGCCATCAGCCGTTTCATGGCGTGTCGTCAGCAAATCACGCCGACTAATATAGCGTGTAATAGCCGCAAAGCCAGTTTCACCAAAGTAAATTAGGAAGGATTTTCGCTGAACGTGCAGTTGCCGTCAGGCAGCGTGCTTGACATGGAGCCCGCAAATCCGCCACTGAAAGACATTAGAGCGTGTTTCGATCTGATTGAATCAGACCGGCACTCTAAAGCTTTGTTTTAACGCGCATCTTGTCTGAAAACCGTTTCACACTTTTCAGGATGCGCTCTAGTTGCCGGAGAGCCACGATCTTGACCGATTCTGCCCCGCTTCACGAAAACCTGTTTACCGCTATTGCTGACCGCTCGGCGCGTGTGGGCGTTATCGGCCTCGGCTATGTCGGTCTGCCTCTGGCGATGACTGTTGCCAATAGCGGTTTTCGTGTCATTGGCTTCGATATAGACCCCGGCAAGATCGTCATGATTGACGACAGTAAATCCTATATAGAATCCGTATCCGATGCGCTGCTTGAGCGGCATGTTGGCGAGGGCCGTTTCCGCGCAACGACTGATTTTGCGAGCCTTGGCGATTGCGATATCATCATCATCTGCGTCCCGACGCCACTGACCAAGCAGCGGGACCCTGACCTGTCCTTCGTCGTCAAGACCTGCGATGCGATTGCCCGAACGTTGAAGTCCGGCCAACTGATCGTGCTGGAATCCACCACCTATCCTGGCACCACGGATGAAGTGGTGCGACCGATCCTGGAAAAGACGAGGCTGCGTTCGGGCCTGGATTTCTTTCTAGGCTTCTCACCGGAACGCGAAGACCCTGGCAACCGTGATTTCGAAACTTCGAGCATTCCGAAGATCGTGGCTGGCGATGGCCCGGAGGCGTCCCAGCTCATGACGGCCTTTTACGGCGCAGCGGTCAAGACAGTCGTCCCAGTCTCGTCAAACGCAACCGCTGAGGCTGTGAAGCTGACGGAAAACATCTTCAGAGCGGTCAACATCGCTCTCGTCAATGAATTGAAGGTCGTTTACGAGGCCATGGGCATCGATATCTGGGAAGTGATCGAGGCTGCCAAGACCAAACCGTTCGGCTATATGCCGTTCTATCCGGGGCCGGGACTTGGTGGTCACTGCATTCCCATCGATCCGTTTTACCTGACCTGGAAGTCGCGTGAATACGAACTGCCGACGCGCTTTATCGAGCTTGCCGGCGAGATTAATTCGGCCATGCCGCGCCATGTTGTCGACCGGCTGGCTGAGGCGCTCGACCGCCGCCACGGCAAGGCGGTCAGTCGCTCGCGTGTCCTGATCATCGGACTTGCCTATAAGAAAAATGTGCCTGACATTCGCGAAAGCCCGTCGCTGAAACTTATCGAGCTGATTGAGGCTCGCGGAGGGGCGACGGCCTATCATGATCCGTTTGTCGCGACGATTCCGCCAACACGCGAATATATCGAGCTGCGCGGCCGTAGCTCGGTCGAACTGACCGAAGAAGCTGTCAGAGATTTCGACGCTGTGCTGATTGCGACTGATCACGATCAGATCGATTATCAGGCGCTGGTCACTTGGGCGCCCTTGATCATCGACACACGCAATGCGTTCGGACGCCGTGGCATCAGCGGCGACAACATCGTCAAGGCATAGCAACGACGCATTTTTGAAGAATGCGGTCGCCGTTATTATGCAGGAAGAATAAATCATGAGTCGTCTTGACAGTTTCATCCGCCGTCTTTGTGCCCAGCGTGATATCCTGAACAGCCTTGCGGACGATGCGCGCGCGATCCCGGGCAACATCATGGAACTTGGTCTCGGCAATGGTCGCACATATGACCATATCAGGGCGCTGTTTCCTGATCGCCGTATCATCGCCTTTGATCGCGTGATGCAATCCTACGAAAGCTCGACGCCTGACAGCAATAATCTGGTGGTGGGTGAAATCAAGGACACGGTCCGTGATTATTTCGGCATCGAGGCAGCGCTTGTGCATGCCGATATCGGCACGGGCCATGACGATCTGGACGCCATGACGCTGACATGGCTACCCGATGCCGTGGTACACTTGTTGAAACAAGGTGGAATAGCGGCCAGCGGGCTGCCGCTTGATCATCTGGAATTGACGCCAATGCCGGTGCCGCACAGTGTCCCGGCAAAGCGCTATTTTCTATATCGCCGTCGTTAACGTCACTGGCGTCGGGCAGCCTGCAACGTGTAGCTGCGTGAAATCTTTTTATCCCGCCTTTATGTGAGGCGAGATACTTCCATTTTGCTGCAAACGCACTAGAAATATACTGGCAAGAGCGGAGGAGGCTTCGCAAAATGCACAGGTATATATAGAGCGATTGACGGCGTTGGCACCATAGCAGTACGGCCCGGCGGGCTATCGATTTCAAAACGGGACTTCATGGAAAAAAACCTAGCCCGCTATATCTGGTCCACGACGCGCGCCCAGCAAGCCTGGATTCTTTTTGTCGTCGCCGTCTCGATGATCCCTTATTTCCTGTCATTCGATCTGCCCAAGCAGATCATCAACGGCCCCATCCAGGGAATAGGTTTCGAGAAGCCGGGCGCGACGCAGACTTTCATGCGGATCACCTATGATTTCCCGATCGTGGGCGAGGTGGTCTTCTTCGGTGGCTTGCAGCTCACCCGTGTCCAGATGCTTATCGGCCTCAGCATGGTGTTTCTGCTGCTGGTGGTGATCAACGGGCTCTTCAAGCTCTACATCAATACCTATAAGGGCAGGCTCGGTGAGCGAATGCTGCGCCGCATCCGCTTCGATCTGGTGGACCGGGTGTTGCGGTTTCCGCCACTCCATTTCAAACGGGTGCGTTCTGCAGAAATCGCCACCATGATCAAGGATGAGGTGGAGCCGCTCGGAGGCTTTACCGGCGATGCTTTTGTACAGCCGGCCCTTCTTGGGGGGCAAGCTGTTACGGCGCTTGTCTTCATCCTGATGCAGAATTTCTGGCTTGGCATGATCGCCGCGATCATTGTTGCCGCGCAAGGCATCATCATTCCCCGGATGCGCAAGCGGCTTCTGGAACTGGGACGTCAGCGCCAGCTGTCCGCGCGGGAGCTTTCGGGCCGCGTGGGCGAGATCGTCGACGGCATCAACGCCATCCACAGCAACGACACGTCGAATTTCGAGCGCGCCGATATTGCCCACCGTTTGGGCCACATCTTCACCATCCGTTATGATCTCTACCAGTGGAAATTTCTGGTCAAGTTCATCAATAATTTCCTGGCGCAGGTCACGCCGTTTCTGTTCTACATGATCGGCGGCCTTCTGGCGCTTCAGGGTCGGCTCGACATTGGCCAGCTCGTCGCCGTCATCAACGCCTATAAGGACCTGCCTGGTCCGCTCAAGGAACTCATCGACTGGGACCAGAACCGGCAAGATGTGCAGGTCAAGTATGCGCAGGTCGTTGAGCAGTTCAGCGTCGATAATCTCATCGACCCGAAGGTACAGTCCGTCCATTACGATACAGTTTCCCCGCTCGACCAGCCGCTCGTCGTCACCAATGTCACGGTGCCGGACGACAGCGGCGCGACGCTTCTGGAACATATCAGCATCGAGTTGAAACCGACCGAGACCGTGGCGCTGATCGGGCCTGCGGGCAGTGGCAGCGATGTGTTTGCCGAACTGCTCGGTCGGCTCGTCTGGCCCTCGGCCGGGCGGGTCTCAATCGACAGTCACGATCTTCTTGAATTGCCCGAATCCGTCACCGGGCGGCGCATTGCCTATGCATCGGGTGACGGCTATTTCTTCAGTGGTTCTCTGCGCGACAATCTGCTCTACGGGCTGAAACACGCCCCGCTGACCAAGGTCGCCTATGAGGGCGACGAAGCGGTAAAACGGCGCTGGGAAATTGCGGAGGCGCGCCGTGCAAGAAACCCCGATTTCGATCTCAATAGCGACTGGGTCGATTACGCTGCGATGGGCATTAAGGGGCGGGACGAGCTTTATGCCATTGTGCGACCCGTTCTTGATGCGGTGATGGTGACCCATGACATTTTCGATATAGCGCTTTTGTCGAAGGTCGATACGGTTGCTCATCCTGAATTCATCGGGCGTATCGTGGAACTCAGGCAGGCGCTGCGCCAACGGCTTGACGGCAGCGATATGGCCGAACTTGTCATTCCTTTCGAGCCAGATGTCTATAATGCGCAGGCGACAGTGGGTGAAAATCTGTTGTTCGGCGTACTCGACCGCTCTTCTATGACCATCCGGCAACTGGCGGCACATCCTTTTTTCCGTGAGGTTATCGGCGAGAACGATCTACTTGCGGATCTATACGCTATGAGCCTCGAAATCGCGCAAAATGCTATCGAGCTTTTCCGCGATCTGCCTCCGGATCACCCTTTTTTCCAGCAACTGACCTTCATGCGGCCGGAAGACATTCCCGATTACGAGACGCTTTTGCAGCGGGTGAAGGGGCTCAGCGTTGATGCGGTATCGGACGATGATCGCGTCAACATCGTGCGTCTTAGCTTCGCTTATATCGAGCCGCGGCATCGTTTCGGCCTTTTGAGCGAAACGCTGAAAGCCAAAATTGTCAAAGCCCGGACCCGCTTCCTGCGAGATACGCCGAAAGATCTGCGCGCGGTGATCGAGCCTTATGAGCCGGACCGCTTCATCAAGCACGCCACGCTTCTCGACAACCTGCTGTTCGGCAAGATCAGCTATGGGCAGATGAATGCGTCAGATAAAATTCGGACGATTCTCATCGATCTCTTTGAGGATTCGGGCCAGCAGCGCACCATCTTGATCATCGGCCTCGATTTTGATGTCGGTTCGGGCGGCAAGCGACTGACCAGCGTGCAGCGTCAGAAAATCAATATGGCGCGGGCTTTGCTCAAGCATGCGGATTATGTGGTGTTCAATCGGCCGTTGCCGTCGCTGGACCAGCGCATCCAGATTCAGATCGCGGGAAATATTATGCACTCTCTGCATAAAGAAGGTCATAAACCCGCGATAATATGGGCGTTGAGTAATTTTTCTCTCGCCAGAGACTTTGACCGCGTTATCGTGTTTGATCACGGGCGGGTGGTTCAGGATGGTACCTACGAGGTGCTGATGGAGGAAGATGGACCGCTCAAGGAATTGCTGTCGTAAAGCGTGGTGAAGGGGAAGATCGATGCTGTTGAAGGATGAGGTTGAAATGCTGCGGCGCATGCCGTTCTTTGCCGGTATAGAGCCGGCGAAGCTGAAGCTGCTCGCCTTTACCTCTGACCGCATGACCTTCAAGCCTGGAGAGACACTGTTCCATCAGGGCGACATCTCCGACGCAGCTTACGTGATCCTTTTGGGTGGCGCGGATATTCTTGTCGATTCACCTGGTGGTCCGATCAAGGTTGCCGAAGCCCAGCCCAACTCAATCGTCGGTGAAATTGGCATTCTGTGCGATATGGGGCGCACCGCCACGGTGAGGGCGGCGACGCCGCTGGAAACCTTGCGCATCAGCAAGGAGCACTTCACGAAAATCCTTAGCGATTACCCGGAAATGGCGGTCACGATTATGCGGGAATTGGCGAAACGGCTTGGCCAGACCACTGCTGAACTGACGCTCGAGCGCAGCCGCAATCAGAATGTGCGTGCTGATTGAACGATAAGTCCAACGTGGTCCCGGCCTGACGGTGTAATTTTTTTGTGACCGTTATGCCGCAGTTTGTAAAACCCACAGCCGAAATCCCACTTTGGCTCAAATTTCTTGTTCTGAGCGTTGTGGTGAATCTGATTTTCTCAATAGCCCATGTTGCGGCATCATTCCGATGGGATTGGGTGCAGCGCTTTTTAGTCATCACTTTTATCGCAAACACCTTGCCGATACCGCGAAGGAAGTCACGAGCGTTTATCGAACTCGGATTGGCGCTGCTGGATTGTATCCATGTGCTCTACTGTCCAGTGATAAAGGCTCGCGAAGGGCGCTTGCAGCGAGCGCCCCAAAGGGGTCAGGGCATATTCAACACCCAATGGCGGTCCAGGTAATATCCGTCGCGTGAGCATCCCATTGCGTTCAAGTTTGCGCAAAGTCTGGGTCAAAACGCGCTGAGTGATGCCCTCCAGCCGTCGCTTGATCGCGTTGAAACGCCGGGGTTCGTCGTTGAGCACCTGCAACACCAGCATCGACCATTTGTCGGCAATCTGGTCGAGAATTTCCCGGCTCGGGCAGTCGGCGCGGTAAATCGGGTCGCTCTCATTCGTCATCGGTATCCTCTTGGATATCTGGGATGCTTTTAGTGCGTAATTGACACTAGATATCCATTAGATACCTTCTCCGCAACTGATTTCCATGAAAGGAACCATTATGAACGGCGATTTTTGTGCGATCCGAATTGTTGTTGCCGATGGCGTCGCGCATGTGACGCTCGACAATCCTCCGGTTAATATACTCAATGTGCAACTTATGACCGAGTTGCGGCGCTTTCTCACGGCAATGCGGGCCGAGGACAGGATCAAAGTCATCGTATTTGATAGCGCTAATTCGGATTTTTTCATTGCCCATGTGGACATGACTTTGATCGACGAACCAAAGGCCTTCGATGAACTTGCGAAAGATGCACCGGAGGGCCTGAATGTCTTTCAGGCCTTTTCTGAGATGTTACGCCATCAGCCGCAAGTAACAATCATCAAGCTCAAGGGGCTGGCGCGGGGCGGCGGGGCGGAGTTTGTTGCGGCGGCGGATATGTGCTTTGCCGAAATTGGCAGGGCGGGCCTCGCGCAATGCGAGGCGCTGATGGGCATCATCCCCGGAGGCGCGGCGACCCAGTATCTCGGGCATCGGTTTGGCCGCAATCGTGCGCTTGAAGCAGTTCTGGGGGCTGATCTTTTCGATGCTGAAACAGCCGAACGTTACGGTTGGATCAATCGCGCCCTGCCTGCGGACCAGATCGACACATTCGTGGAAACGCTTGCAAAGAATATCGCAACGTTGCCCGAAGGGGTTATCGAAGCCGCGAAGAAGGTGCTGCCTCCGGCAGATTTGCGTCCCGGCTTGGCAATCGAAAATCGCGCATGGGCTGATTTGTTCATCCGTCCTGCGGCGGAGCAGTTGATCCGTGGCGGTCTGCGCGACGGTGCGCAAACGCGAGAAGGTGAAAAACGTCTCGAAGCATTGCTGCGTGAGACCAATGCCAATCGTTTACGGTAGCGGCGCTGCAATGGACTATCTGCCGAGAAAACGTTGCCCCTGAAGGGCTTTCTCAGCGTACTTTTTGTACTTCTTTGCGGAGCCGACACTAACATGGCAGGCTTTAAAAGCCTATCATGTTAGTGCGTTGAGATCCGGACCAGAACTTTACCGACGGTCGTGTCCGTCTCCTATGCTTCATGTGCAGCAGCGATTTGTTACACTGGTACCTGCATGGCGATTTTGGGGTTGTATACCCCGGATGCGAAACAGGCATTTTTTATTTCCTATGAGGCATTCCAAACAAGGTCTTTGCGCCTTGCGGCTTTTAGCTCTCCGATCGACGAGATCGCCTGCGTCACAGCGCAATAGGAAATGCCGATTGCGGCCCGCGGTGTCGCCGACCGTGTCGTGTTCATGCGTGACGGCGTTATCGTCGAGTAGCGACCGGTGGGTGATATAATCGACAATCCACAACAGCCCGCGACACAGGCATTTCTGCCGCATTTTCACAGTCGCGGCTGAGCGGGCCCTGCTTTTCCCGGTCGCACAGTTGGGCAGATGCTGGTCCTAACGAGAGGCTGTTCAACACTACTCCTGCAAAAGAGCCGCAATTCTTTCGAGAATAAGCTCGCTTGCATCCAGAATATCTTTGGCGAGTGCCGCTTCCGCGGCCTCTGCATCACGCGCTTCGATTGCTTTCACGACGATATAGTGGTCTTCAATCATGTGACGGCCACCATACTCATATATGCCTGCAATCAACGGACCCATCTGAAGCCAAAGGGTTCCAAGGATTGTAATCAGCGATGGCATCCGCGCAATTTCTGCAAAAGCTGAGTGGAAAATCTGGTTGCACTCGAGAGCATCTTCCCAGCGCTGCTCCTTAATCGCGGTCTCATTGTCGTTGATAATGGACCAGAGCCGGGCAATATCATCCGGTGTCGCTGCAACGGCGGCGCGGCTGACCGCCAGCCCTTCCAGTCGCACCCGAATATCGCGTATCTCGCAATAGCGTTCCGGTGTCAGGATGGGCACGCGCACGTCGCGCGGTGTTTTCTGAATGAGGGCGTTGTCCTGAATGAGCCGAAGCAGTGCATCACGAACTGGCGTGACCGATGTGCCCAGCGAAGCCGCCAGCTCGCGAATGGTCAGCCGCGTGCCGGGGGCAAACTTGCCACGCATCAAGGCTTCCGAGAGTTTGCGATAAACGACATCGCCTAGGTTCTCGTGCACCAGAGTCTGCAATTCAGCAATTTTGTGCATGCGTGCGCTCTCCACTAACATCCAATATGGCCTTTTATCATATTTGTAGTTTGATGCATCAAATATGTTGCACGAAGGTAAAGTTATCTATAGCTTCCTTTAAAAGAACGATCAGCCTCCACGATTTCGTGTGTCGACAGCATAAGCTTTGCTGTCTCGGGCTGCATCTGGAAATAAGAGGCCGTAATAGCCGGTCCACCGGCTTTGAAAGGGGAATTACATGACGAGACAGCCCAATTCCGTTGAAGCTCGCGACATCGCCTATCATTTCCATTCCAACACCAATGCGCGCCGTCACGAAGAAATCGGCCCAGTGGTGATCGAAAAGGGTGATGGCATCTACGTCGAAGACAATAACGGCAAGCGTTATATCGAGGCGATGGCGGGCCTTTGGAGCGTCGGCGTCGGCTTTTCGGAAAAGCGTCTTGCCGATGCTGCGCACAAGCAGATGTTGAAGCTGCCCTATTCGCACACTTTCACGCACCGGTCGCATCCCCCCGTCATCGAGCTAGCCGAAAAGCTGATCAGCATCGCGCCGGTTCCGATGAGCAAGGTCTATTTCACCAATTCCGGCTCGGAAGCTAATGACACCATCATCAAGATGTTGTGGTTCCGCGCCAACGCCATGGGCCAGCCACAGCGCACCAAGATCATCGGTCGCAAGCGCGGCTATCATGGTGTGACGATTGCATCGGCAAGCGCCACCGGCCTGCCGGTCAATCACAACTCGTTTAATCTGCCGCTGCCGGGCTTCCTGCATACGACCTGCCCGCATTATTACCGTGATGCACTGCCGGGCGAGACGGTCGATGAATTCACCACGCGTCTTGCCAAGGATCTGGAAGACATGATCCTCGCCGAGGGACCGGAAACGGTTGCAGCCTTCATTGGCGAGCCGGTGATGGGGGCAGGCGGCGTCGTTGTTCCGCCGGAAGGTTACTGGGAAAAGATCCAGGCCGTGCTGCATAAATACGATATTCTGCTGATCGCCGACGAAGTGATCTGCGGCTTTGGTCGTACCGGCAATATGTTCGGCTCGCAGACCTTCAATATGAAGCCCGATATCATGACGCTGTCGAAGCAGATTTCGTCGTCCTATCTGCCGATCTCGGCCTTCATGTTCAATGACCGCGTCTATCAGCCGGTGGCGGATGAAAGTGCACGCCTTGGTGTGTTCGGTCACGGTTATACGGGCTCGGGTCATCCGGTTGCGGCTGCGGTTGCGGTTGAAAACCTCAAGATCATCGAAGAGCGCGATCTGGTGACCAATGCGCGTGAAACCGGCGCCTATATGCAAAAGCGCCTGCGTGAATTGGCCGACCATCCGCTGGTTGGTGAAGTGCGCGGCGTTGGCCTGATTGCCGCGCTTGAACTGGTTGGTGACAAGGCAACCAAGGCGCCACACGAAAAAGTCGGCACACTGGGTGGTCTCGCCAATGCGGCGATGTTCGGCAATGGCGTCATCACGCGCAACATGGCCGATGCGATTGCGTTTTGCCCGCCCATGATCATCACGCCTTCGCAGGTGGATGATGTTGTCGCGGCAACGAAGAAGTCGCTGGATGAAACGCTGGCCGCAATCGGTCGGGCTTAAAGGCAAAAATCTGAACGAGCGCACCGGGCTTTAATAGCCCGGTGGCGACATGCATTAAAATGTGATTGGATACATTGGACGCTTATAAGTAGATTATTCAGCGTCAAATGAGAAAAAATAAAACATAATGTATCCAATATCATTGACAGGGTGGTCATTCTATATAAGCGTTAACGAATAAAAGAAGGCAAAATCGCCTCACAAAATCAACCGCAGAGGGCAAAATGGGAGCTCGTCTCGATATGAATCTGAAATATGCTATTGGCTCGTCCATACTGGCGCTGGCTGTCTCGTTTTCAGCAACCGCACTTGCTGCAGATGGATCCGGAAAATGGTGGCCCTTCAAGATCCAGTCCGCGAAGGACGGTGATCTGAAGTCGGTCTCTGAAATTGAATACACGCCGCTGGAGAAGGCAGAAAAGCCGTGGAACCTCTGCGTTCTCTATCCTCATATTCAGGATGGCTACTGGGTGTCGGTCAACTACGGCATGGTAGAGGAAGCCAAGCGTCTGGGCGTCAATCTGACGATCTATCAGGCTGGCGGCTACACATCACTTCCCAAGCAAATCTCGCAATATGACGATTGCGTCGCGGCCGGCGTGGATGCCATTCTGATTTCGCCAATCTCGGAAGCGGGCGTCGCTGCGAAGATCACTGAAGGCATGAACAAGGGCATCGTCAATATCGCTGTGGCGAACCCCATTCTCGAAACGCCGATCACTGCCCGCGTCACACCAGACTTCTATCAGAAGGGCTATCAGACCGGCGAGTATGCCAAGAAACTTCTTGGCGACAAGGAAGGGAAAGCAGTTGGTTTCCCCGGACCTCAGGGTTCCGGATGGGCGGAAACCTACATGAGCGGCTTCCGGGATTCCGTCAAAGAAGGCAATATCAAGTTGCTGGCCGAGCAGTTTGGTGAGGCCAGCGTTCCAGCACAGTTGCGTCTGGTAGAAGATGCACTGCAGACCTATCCCGATATGAACGTGATCTGGGGTGGGGCCCCAACTGCCGAAGCTGCGATTGGCGCGGTGGAAGATGCCGGGCGTGACGATGTGATGATCGTTTCGTCCTATGAAAACCAGACGATGCTGGATGCGGTCAAGAGCGGAAAAGTTGTTGCTTTTGCAACTGAGTATCCGGTCATGATGGGTCGTATTGGCGTTGATCTTGCTGTTCGTGCCCTTGAAAAGAAACCGCACGAGAAGGTGCTGCTCGTTTCTCCTGGTATTGTCACGAAGGACAATATCGACAGTTTTGATACGACGCAGATCTTCGCCCCAGCCAATACGCGTCCGGTATTTTCGGTCAACGCCAAGTAGGCTGCGTTTTCAGGCAGTTTCGCCTTTCAACAATGCGACGTCGTCTGGCCTCGAAAGAGGCCGGGCGGGGATCATTGATCGGGAATGAACATGCTTCACATCAAAGGGCTGACAAAGAATTTCCGCAACATTGCCGCGTTGAGCAACGTTGAGCTGCACCTGAAGCCTGGCGAGGTCCATGCGCTTCTCGGTGAGAATGGTGCGGGGAAGTCGACGCTCATCAATTTGATCGTTGGAACTTTCGAGCCGTCGGCGGGTGAGCTGACGGTGAATGGAAAGACCTACAACAAAATGAACCCCGCACTTGCGCGTGAACTTGGTATCGCGTCGGTGTTTCAGGAGTTCAGCCTTGTTCCGGATTTGACGGTACTGGAAAATTTGTTTTTGGCGCGCGAAAAGAGTGGCAGGCTTTTCCTCAAGAAAGCGGCCATGCGCGCCGAGGCCCAGCAGTTGCTGGATGAGCTGGAGTTTCATGTTCCGCTGGATGCGATGGTCGGGCATCTGTCGCGTGCTCAGCGGCAAATGATCGAGATTGCCAAAGCGCTTCGGCTTGACCCTAAAATTCTCATCCTTGATGAGCCGACGGCATCGTTGACTGATGGTGAGGCGGAAAAGCTGTTCCGCACTATCCGGCGATTGAAGGAAAAGGGCGTCGGCATCATTTACGTATCCCACCGCATGGCGGAACTACGCAATCTCTCTGATCGCGTGACAGTTCTGCGTGGCGGTAAATATATCGGAACGGTGAATACCGGTGAGATCAGTGACGAAGGTCTGATCGAGATGATGATCGGACGCCCGGTCTCGGAACTGTTTCCAAAGATCACAACCAGTCCGACCGAAGTTGCTCTGAAGATCGACAGGCTTTCGGTTGAAAACGGTACTGTCGTCGATGCCAGCATTTATGCGCGAGCGGGTGAGGTTGTTGGTCTTGCCGGTTTAGTTGGTTGTGGGCGCTCGGAATTGTGCCGCGCCATCTTTGGTCTCGAAACGATATCGTCCGGACGCGTTGAGCTCCATGGCAAAGTGGTAGAGCGTCCGACGCCTCCGGTCATGCTGGACAACCATCTTTGCTATTTTCCTGCAGACCGTGGCGAGGAAGGATTGGCCTTGATCCGCCCCGCCCGCGAGAATGTAACCATGGCTGGCTTAAACCTGCCAAGTCTTTCCATTGGTCCATTCTTCAAGCACAGGAAAGAAGCGTCAGTGGTCGCTAGTCCGCTGAAGGAACTGGCGCTTAGCCCCTTCGATCCCGAAAGGCGTGCGCGAGCATTTTCGGGTGGAAACCAGCAGAAAATCATGCTGGCGCGCGGTTTGATGAAGGATTTCGACGTCTATATTTTTGATGAGCCCACAGTGGGGATCGATGTGGGCGCCAAGGCCGATGTCTACCGATACATCAAGCGTCTCGTAGAGGGCGGAGCCTGTGTCATTGTCTCCACTTCGGAATTGCCCGAGCTGATCAATCTGTCGACACGCATTTACGTCATGCATGAAGGTCGGATCATGGCGGAAATCCAGGAAAATGAAAAATCCGAAGCGAGCGTATTGTCTCACTATTTTGGGGAAAGCGCCGGGAAGGAACTGATAGCATGACGGACACCGTCGCCCGACAAGCTGCCCCTCATAGCGGGCCGCATTTTCTCCAGCGGTTTATCGCCAGTGGCGGTATCGTGTTTACGTTCCTGGCATTGTCCCTGATCATTACCTCGCTGATAGCGCCGAGCTTTTTGAACCGGCTCAATCTGATCAATGTGATGAGAAATTTCTCATTTCTGGCACTGCCTGCTCTCGCGCAGATGCTGGTTATGACAATCGGCGGCTTCGATCTCTCGGTTGGTGCTGTCGTTGCCGGAGGAACATTGGTTACAGCCACGATCATGCTTGTCGTGGGACCCATGTTTCCGGGAATGGAACTCTATGTAACATTGCTCGCATTATTGGCTGTCCTCGCACTTGGTGGACTGGTGGGGCTTATTAATGGTGCGTTAGTTGCGACCTTTAACATTTCGCCCTTCATGGTGACGCTGGCGGTAACTTCCATCATCATGGGTGTTGCTCTCTATTTCACACAAGGTATTCCTGTTTACGGTGTGTTTGACGGCTTTATCAAAGGCGTCGGTCGAAATCAGATCATGAACATACCAGTGATCATGATCATCGTTCTTGCCGTCGCGGTACTGTGTGTCGTGATGCAGCGTCACACTGCTTTCGGACGTCATATCTATGCGGTGGGCAGCGATCCTCGTTCAGCACTTCTTTCCGGCATCAAGGTCAAGCGTGTGATTGTATCCACTTATGTGCTCGCAAGTGTTCTCGCGGCTCTGACCGGTTTTCTGATGACGGCTCGGCTTGGGTCCGGGCAGGCTACCATCGGCAGCACGCTGGCTATGGAAACAATCGCCGCTGCTGTTATTGGGGGCGTGTCACTGCGTGGCGGGGTAGGGCGAGCGGAACTTGTTGTTCTAGCAGCATTGTTCCTGACGGTGATCGGCAATGCGATGAACCTGCTTCAGATAGACAGTAAATTTCAGACGTTGATGCTTGGCGCGGTGTTGATCGGCGCGTTGGGGATAGAACGTATGCTTCAGGTGAGGAAATGACCATGTCCGACACCACAACTTCCCGGCCTGTCATCAAAAGATCCATGTCGATTTCACATCGCCTCACCAGCTTGGTTTTGCCGCTTGCAATCCTTGCCACTCTCCTGTTGTTCGGCTTGGTGGAACCGCGCGTCTGGTCGCTCGGCAATATCCAGAACATCGTCGTACAGGCGAGTTTTCTTGCAATCTTTGCGATGGCGCAAACCTTCGTCATTCTGACACGCGGTTTCGACCTTTCGCTTGGCTTCAATATTTCCTTGATCAGCGTGGTTTCGGCCATGGTGATGGTCAATGGCGGTGACGGCACGTCCGTATTGCTTGGAATGGGCGCAGCGCTTGTTATCGGAGCGGCAATCGGCATGACGAATGGCGTGCTCATCGCCGGGTTCCAGCTCAACGCTTTGGTGGTGACGCTGGGTATGGCCAATATCATCCTTGCTCTGGCTTCGACTGTAAGCGGTGGCTTCCCGATTACTGGCTTGCCTCCAGTCTTCAACGCTGTGCTCTCGCAAGGAAAATTCCTTGGTCTGTCCGCGCCCATATGGGTGCTTGCATTGGTCTTCATTGTGCTCGGTTTTATCCTGACCGCCACCAAATTCGGTCGTAGTCTCTATATCATCGGCGCGAACCCCAAGGCTGCGCGGGCGGCCGGTATTCGGGCGGCGCCTGCTGTTATTTTGGCCTACACCATTTGTGGGCTGCTGACGGCCATTGGAGCGATCATGCTGACAGCACGCACAGGCTCTGGCGAACCCAATCTTGGTGGAAATCTCACACTGGAATCCATCGCGGCTGCAGTTGTTGGTGGTGTGCGCCTTACCGGTGGTGAGGGCGGCGTGACCGCAGCCCTGATTGGAGCACTTTTCATCACGGTTCTTTCCAACGGTATGAACCTCATTCAGGTTGATGGCTATCTTCAGCAGATATTCCTTGGCCTCATCATCATCGTTTCTCTGGTCGTCGTACAGCTGCAGACGCAGCGTTAGTCCAGGGTTTTCGTATTCGCATTGCGAGCGGCTTCGCCGTTCATTTATCGACCCCAAAAGAGATATCTTGAGGATCAAATGACATATCAGGTTTGCATCGATATTGGTGGTACTTTCACGGACTGCCTTGTTTCGAACGAAAAAGGTGAAATCTCGATCTTTAAATCGCCGACGACACCGGGCGAGTTTGAGAAGGGATTTATCAATGTCCTCCATGTCGCCGCCGAAGGCTATGATCTAACCCCTGATGCCTTCTTCCAGCAGGTCGACCTTATTGTGCATGGTTCCACCGTTTCGACCAACGCATTGGTTGAGCGTAAAACCGTCAAGGTTGGACTGATTGTTACCGAAGGCCACCAGGATGTGCTTGTTCTGCGTGAAGGCCCACGCAAGGGCGCGTTTCAGTGGCGGCTGGATTATCCCGAAGCCTATGTGCCGCGTCACCTGACACGCACCGTCAGTGAACGCATTGATGCGCGTGGACGCGTAGTCACGGCGCTCAATCGCGATGACGTTGTGAAAGCAGCGGAAGACTTCAAGAAGCTCGGAGTCGAAGCGATTGCCGTTGGCCTGCTATGGTCCGTGGTTAATCCGGAACACGAGTTGGAAATACGCCAGATATTGGAAGAGAAACTGCCGGGCGTCGCCATCACGCTCAGCCATGAAATCAATCCGATGCCGCGCGAATACAAGCGTATCATCGCTGCTGCAATTGATGCCTCGATCAACCCCATCGTCAAGCGCTATATCGAAAAGCTGCGCCTTGCACTCGACGAGACCAATTTCGGCGGTGAGTTGCTGCTGGCTAATTGTGTTGGCGGCATGATGCCGGTTGCAGAAATGATCCGGAAGCCGATTTACTCGGTCATGTCGGGTCCAACCCTTGCTCCAATGGCCGCGCTTGCCCTTTCAGACGAGCCAGACATTATTGTCGGTGACATGGGTGGAACGACATTCGATGTTTCCGCTTTGCGCAACCATCAGATCATTGTGACGCCTGACAGCATGATCCATCATGACAGTCTTGGCATTCCCAAGGTGGACGTGCGCTCGGTGGGTGCCGGTGGGGGGTCAATCGCGTCGGTAGACGCTGGCGGTCTCTTGCATGTTGGGCCGCATAGTGCAGGCGCGCGTCCGGGACCTGCCTGCTACAACAAGGGTGGAGAGTTGCCGACAGTCACTGACGCCAATGTCGTTCTGGGGATTGTCGATCCAGACTATTTTCTGGGCGGCAAAATGCAGTTGCGGAAGGATTTGGCCGAACAGGCATTGTCGAAGGTTGCAGGCGAGCTTGGGGTTTCCAATGAGGAAGCTGCCTATGCCATCTACACGACCTCGAACCACAACATGGTGGCCGCAATTGAAGAAATCACCGTGCGCGAGGGAATCAACCCGCGTGACAGCTTCTTCGTTTGCGGTGGCGGTGCAACCGCTATCCATATCGCGGAGATGGCCGATATTCTCGGTCTGAAACGTTATATGATCCCCCGCTTCATGGCTGGTCTTTCGGCTTTTGGCGGTCTGATCTCGGATATCCGTCGCGAGGATACCGGCGTGCTTTTGACCTCGAGCGAACGCTTTGATCCGGAAGGTGTCAACGCAATCCTGTCACGGCTGATGGAGTCCGGCGACGGGTTCCTTGATGAGGCCGGTGTTACGCGTGAGAACCGGCGCTTCGAATTCAGTTTCATGGGACGGTACGAGTATCAATCCTTCGAGATTGAAGTTCCGTTCACGCCTGAAAATGGCCAAGTCACGCAGGCCCAATTGGCAGAATTCGTTGAAGCATTCCACAAGATGCATGAACGCATCTATTCCATTCGTGCGGATGGTGACGTGGTCGAGTTCACAGCCTGGAAATTGCGTGCGATTGGCAAACGTACCGGACAGGACGTTTGGCTCAGCCATACGCTGCATAGTCAGGACGGTGCGGTCCAGCCCAAGGGTTTCCGCAATGTGTACAGCCACAAAATCAAGGCGAAAGAGGAATTGCCGGTCTACGAACTGGCGGGACTTGGCGCTGGCGCGCAACTTGCAGGGCCGTGCATCGTCGATGCCGAAACCTTTACCGCCTACCTGAAGAAGGGGCACGACGCCACCGTGGATACATATGGCAACCTCGTTGTCCAGGTAGCCTGATCAGAAAGGTTCAGTGATGAATATGAGCACAAAAATATCTGATACGGGTGCAGCCCGTCGCGTAGATCCTTTTCTTATGTCCGTTCTCAAAAGCCGCTTCGAGGCTGTGGTGCGCGAGATGACGCTTGTTGTCATGCGTGCCAGCCGGTCGGCTGTTATCAAGAACGCGCGCGACTTTTCCTGCGCGATCCTGACCTATGATCATCGTCTGGTATCGGTCGAAGATGCCCTGCCTATCCACGTCATGTCGATGGATCTGGCGACCCGCCCGATCACTAAACTCTTCGACGATATCAAGCCGGGTGACATCTTCTTCAACAATTGTCCTTTTACGGGCGGCACGCACCATGCCGACTTGATCGTGGCGATGCCGGTTTTCTATCAGGGCAAACCGCTATTCTGGATGATGGCGCTGTCGCACCATGCTGATACCGGTGCGCCGACGCCATCGACTTATCTCCCATTCGCGAAGAACATCTTTGAAGAAGGGATGCACTGGCCCTGCGTGCGCATTGCAGAAAACTACAAGGAAAAGGCGGATATTCTGCGCATTGGCTCCATGCGCAATCGCGTGCCGGAAATGTGGCTTGGCGATGTGCGTGCACAGATTGGAGCCTGCCGCACTGGTGAGCGTCGAATTCACGAATTGCTGGAACGCTATTCACCGGAAACGGTACTGGACTTCGTGGAAGACTGGTTCGATTATGGTGCGCGATGCGCAAAGGCCGCCATTGCGAAGCTTCCTGCTGGTCAGTACAGCTACGAAATTCGTCACGACCCGGTGCCCGGCGTTGCCGACGAAGGAATTCCCGTCAAATTGACCATCAATGTCGATCCTGATAAAGGCGAGATTGTCGTTGATGCGCGGGACAATATCGATTGCGTTCCAGGCGGCCTGAATCTGTCAGAGAACACAGCGACAGGGTCATGCCGCATTGGTGTGTTCAACAATCTTGATGAAAGTGTCCCGCATAATGAGGGCGCGAAATCCCAGATCAAGGTATTGTTGCGAGATGGTTCCGCAATCGGCAAGCCCAAATACCCTGTTGGAACTTCCGTTGCCACGACCAACGTCAATGACCGGTTGATGATTGCTGGCAACGCGGTGTTCTCCCAGATGGGCGCGCCATATGGTCAAGCTGAAAGCGGCTCGCATCTGCCGGCGGGTGTTGGGGTCATTTCAGGCCAAGACCCGTACAAGGATGGCAAGGGCTATGTGAACCAGGTCTTTGTCGGATATGCCGGTGGAGGCGCTTTGCACGGCCATGATGGCTGGCTAACCTATTGCGGCCCGGCAAATGCTGGTTTGATCCAGCTGGACTCTGTCGAGGTCGATGAATCGATGTATCCCATCATCATCGAGCGGCGTGGCGTTGTTCAGGATTCGCAGGGTTATGGTGAGTTTGAAGGGTCGCCGACAGTTGGCGGCGTTTTCTATCCGCTCGACCATGATATGACGATTGTCTACGCTGCTGATGGCACAACCTTCCCGCCACGCGGCGTTTTGGGCGGCGGTACGGGCAAGGCTTCGGAAACGGTCAAGATTGTGGGCGAAGGCAAGGAAGAAACTCTGCCCGCCTTTGCGGAAGTCGTCATTGAAGACGGAGCGAAGATTGCTTTTACAGCCTCGGGCGGCGGCGGTTACGGCGACCCGCTGAAACGCGATCCAAAGCGCGTGCTTGCAACCGCAAACCGTGGCTGGTTGTCCCCGGAAGCTGCCGAAAAGGTCTATCGCGTTGCTTTGGTTTCGAATGATGAGGAACCGGGCACCTTCAAGATCGATCTCGAAAGAACGGCGAGCCTCCGCGCTTAGAGCATCAGCATACCATAGCGAAGATAGCCCCCCGCATTGCTGACTGCGATGCGGGGGTTATTGTTTGAGCTGATGACCGCGCAAAAAAGAAACGGCACTCCAACGGAGTGCCGTTTTATAATGTCTGTTTGATCAGTGCAGATTACACCGCGTGTCGTTCCGTGACGAATTTGGTTGTGAGATAAGGTTCGATGGCTTCGCTACCGCCTTCGGAACCATAGCCACTGTCCTTGACGCCACCGAACGGCACTTCCGGGAGAGCCAGACCAAGATGGTTGATGGTCAGCATGCCTACCTCGACACGGCGTTCGAGTTCGGCAATCCGTGCTGCCGATTGCGTGAACGCATAAGAAGCAAGGCCGAATGGCAGACGATTGGCTTCGCTGAATGCTTCTTCCGCATCGGAGAACGGAATGATCAGTGCCACTGGGCCAAACGGCTCATCATTCATGATGTTCATATCGCGCGTGATATTCGTCAGAACCGTCGGTTCATAGAAATTGCCGGAATTGCCGATGCGCTTGCCACCGGCAGCAACATTGGCACCCTTGTCTCGGGCATCGGCCACGAGCGCTTCAATTGCTTCCACGCGACGTTGCGAAACGAGCGGCCCCATGGTGCTGTCGGCTTCGAGACCGGAGCCAACCTTGACACGACCGATTTCCTGAAGAAACACATC
The DNA here is from genome assembly GCF_052045675.1 of Brucella sp. 22210. NCBI lineage: Bacteria > Pseudomonadati > Pseudomonadota > Alphaproteobacteria > Hyphomicrobiales > Brucellaceae > Brucella > Brucella sp. 22210. The sequence continues at coordinate 55,950 of NZ_JBQEPD010000015.1, read as the reverse complement.
GACAAACTGATCGACGGCCTTGTCCTCAATCAGGAAGCGGGTCGGAGAGACGCAGACCTGACCGGCATTGCGGAATTTCGAGCGACCCATCGTGGTTGCTGCTGCCACGATGTCGGCGTCGCCAAAGACCAGAACCGGTGCATGGCCGCCTAGTTCCATCGTGGCGGGCTTCATGTGCGCACCTGCCAGCGAGGCAAGGTGCTTGCCGACCGGCACCGATCCGGTAAACGAGACTTTGCGGATGGCCGGATGCGCGATCAAATAGCTCGATATGTCGGCTGGTACGCCATAGACGAAGTTGACGACGCCCGCCGGAAGACCAGCGTCATGCAGCACTTCGGCCAGAACAGTGGGCGAAGCGGGGGTGTCTTCCGAAGGCTTGACGACGAGCGAGCAACCGGCGGCAAGTGCCGCACCCAGTTTACGGGCCGTCTGCGAAACCGGGAAGTTCCACGGCGTGAAGGCAGCCACTGGGCCGATCGGCGTCTTGAACACTGTCTGGCGAACGAAACGGTCGCGCGCAGGGATGATGCGACCGTAAGCGCGCCGGGCTTCCTCGGCGAACCAGTCGAAAATATCGGCGGAGACGTTGATTTCCGCGAGCGCTTCGGCAAGCGGCTTGCCCTGTTCGAGCGTCAGTAGACGCGCGGTGGCTTCAGCGCGCTCGCGCAGCAGCGTGGCGGCCTTGCGCAGAATATTCGAGCGTTCGAAGACGCTCATATCGCGCCAGATGTGGAAGCCGCGTTCGGCAGCTAGTGCTGCCGCTTCAAGCTGGGCTTTCGAGGCAACGCCAACCGTTCCGATGGTTTCATTATTGACCGGATTGAGCACGGCGATGGGCGTGCCGCCTTCGCCTTCTACCCATTTGCCATCGATGAACAGTTTGGTGTCGCGGTAGTGAGGATTGGTCATGACGTACTCAATTGCCTGTTTGCAAGCGTTGAAAGATCAGATTTCCGATAGGTATGGCTGACGTGGCTGCGGGGGACGGCGCATTGCACACATGCAGCACACGTTTTGTCTGGTGGAACTTGAAGTCGTGAATAAGCTTGCCGTCTCTCGAAACGGCTTGGGCCCTTATGCCCGCCCGATAGGGCCGAAGGTCGCTTTCCTGCAGGGATGGGCAATATTTCCGACACTTTTCCAGATAGCTCTTCTTGAACAGACTATCCTTCATTTCTTCCAGGCCGGACGACAGATGGGCGGTGATTACCTTCCAGAAACCCGGAAAGGCCGCATAGGTCGCAATATCGCGCAAGTTGGCCGAGAATTTTGGATAGCCCTCGCGCGAAAGGCCGAGAACGGCATTGGGTCCAACAGTCAGGCTGCCGTCGATCATCGGCGTCAGGTGAATACCGAGAAACGGCATTGAAGGATCCGGCACCGGATAAATCATGCGTTCGACGAGTTTGTTCAGTTCAGGTCGCAAGGCGTAATATTCGCCACGAAACGGCACTATCTGGAAGTCCACATCAACACCGGAGCGCCGGGCAAGGCGGTCAGCCTGCAGACCGGCGCAGGCGATGACCTGCCTGCTTTCCCAGACTTTGCCGCCCGCATGGACCCGCACACTGTCACTGCGTTCTTCAATGCGGTCGACACTGACATTGAACTCGATATCACCACCAGCAGCGCGAATGAGATCGGCCATGGCGCGGCAGACCGCACGATAATCAACAATACCGCTCTGTTCGACCAGCAATGCGCCAAGTCCCGTCACAGCGGGTTCGAATTCGTGTAGTTCACCGCCGCTGAGGCGGCGGCAGGTAATGCCGTTCGCCGCCGCATTTGTTTCGAGCGCGGCGAGGCGTTGCACTTCGACATCGTTGGTCGCAACGACAAGCTTGCCGGGAACACGATAAGGAATGTTGTTCTCGTCGCAGAATTGCTTCGTCATGCGCTCGCCAGCGCGGCAAAGCTCTGCCTTAAAGCTTCCGGGCTGGTAATAGATGCCAGCGTGAATCACACCGCTATTATGGCCGGTCTGATGCATCGCGACAGCTTCTTCCTTCTCCAGCACAAGAATGCGGGCTGAAGGCTCCTGCCGGACAATGGTGAGGGCCGTGGCAAGGCCGACTATGCCGCCGCCAACCAGACAATAATCATACATGAGAAGAACCGATGTTTGTTGTATGATGCATCATGAATTAATTGCACGAAGCGTCATTGGCGTCAATTGGTTTACTGAGAGGACGCTCGTTATGTCTCAGCTACCAATGGGATGGCTCTGTGAAGCCGGTTCGTGGCAGGGATATCTAGAAAGCAATGTCAGTAAAGGCCGTGCGGTTCCGTTCCAGTTCCATGCGGGTGCGGCGAATGTGGCTGTAAAGGGCTCTTTCTGAGTCCTCGACATCTCTTCGCTTGATGGCTTCCATCAGAAGCCCGTGCTCGCATTGTATGATCCAGAACCGTTCACGGCCCAGCAGCATTGTGTAAGCGCGCCGATAATGCTGTGTCGTATTCCAGATGCGCTCGATCATTGGAATGAGCGTAGGCATGGCCGTCGCACGATAGCTCGCGAGGTGAAATTGACGATCAAGCCGCAGGAATTCCTCCACATCCGTCGTGGCGTCTATGGCGCGACAGATCTCTTCTAGGCCGAAAATATCCTCATCGGTCAAGTGCGGGAGGCTTTCGCCAAGCGCAAGCGGTTCAATCCGCTCGCGGATTTTCCACATCTCCACACACTCATTGATGTCGACACGCGCAATCCAGACACCACTATTGGGAACGATGACGACGAGGCCTTCGCTTTCGAGCTGCTTGAGAGCTTCCCGAACGGGCACGCGGCTCGTGCCGAATTGTGCGGCAAGTTCCTCTTGCCGGATGCGCAGTCCGGGCGCGAACTCGCCGCTCAGAATCTTCTGGCGAATTTCACTCGTTACTCGAAGACCCAACGTGGTTTCATTCATAAAATGGCCCCTTCTATGCTCTGACAGTGCATCAGAGACGCCAGATATAGCAGACAATGTTCGGCGCTCGTCTACTACTTTTACCGTCGGACGAAGAGGCGATCACGACGTTGTTCCAACCGGACTCCAAAGGCGACGCGTCAGACCTTTTTCATAGGCCTTGCCATTCGGGAAGGATACGAGCTCGAGCTGCATTCCCCAGGGTGTCAGGAAATAGACCCAGGTTTGCCCTGCACTCGGACCATCTTTCCGCACGACAGGCTCACCGAGAATGCGGACATCATGCATGCGTAAATACTGCACAGCCGAATCAATATCGTCGACATAGAAGGCAAGATGGTGTCCCCCGACGTCGCTATTGCGCGGCTGGACCGGGTTTTGGTCCGGTGACGAATACTCAAATATCTCGAAGTTGGAACCATTACCGCAGCGCAAGAACTGTAGCTTCTTCATGACCGCGCGCGGATGCACGTTGAGGGCTGTCTGCATCCATTCCCCGTCAGACGAGAAAGGGCCGAGCTCATAAAATGGCTCGCAGCCAATGACGTTTACGAAGAAATCCACCGCCTCCGCCAGATTAGGGACGGTGAAACCGATATGCTCGGTGCCTCGCAGGCCGGGTAAGCCAATGTCATGCGCAGACGCTTTGTCTTGATGGCTGTAGTTACTCTTCGACATTCGCTCACCTTCACGTCAATGTATCCAATCAAGCCATAGTTCATTGTGAAAATGCCTTTGTCGAGGCATAATTTGCGGAAAACCATCTATTTCAAGAATCAATGGATACAATTGATTGACACCGCGCAAAGAAAGTGAAAGCTTAGCACTAACAAAACGAGAATAAATGTGGGAACCGCTCTGGCTTGTTCAGAGCATCAAAACCGCCGGTATCGCGCGTAATGTCCGACCACTGTCTGCCGCTTGCGAGTCTCTCGCAGGTGATGGCCGAGCTTTGTCTGTAGAGGAAGAAATGCCGCAAACGAAGACCGTATCGAGTTCCACCCGCTGGCTAGAGTTTGGCACGACCAAGAAGGATTGGGATGCGGAAGGCGCTGCTGGGTTGGAAACGATGCTCTCATCGCTCCATCTCATCCGCGCATTCGAAGAAGCCGTCCTTGAACTTGCAAATGAGGGGCTGGTTCACGGCCCGGCACATTCATCTATTGGTCAGGAGGGCGGCGCGGTTGGCTCGATCTTGCCGCTCCGGGCAGATGATCAGATTAACGGCTCTCACCGTGGACATCATCAATTTCTCGCGAAGGCTTTGAACTTTGTCGCGCCCGATGGTCTGCCTTTCGGTATGGCATTTGACGGTTCAATCCGTTCTCTTCTTCGCCGCTCTCTAGCCGAAATCATGGGGCTTGCCGAAGGGTTCTGTGGCGGTCGCGGTGGGTCTATGCACCTGCGATGGCAGGCCGCAGGCGCGCTGGGCACCAATGCCATTGTCGGCGGTGGCGTGCCGCTGGCGGCAGGTGCTGCTTTCGCACACAAGCAGTCGGGTTCGGACGCGGTTGCGGTAAGTTACTTTGGCGACGGCGCGGTGAATATCGGCTCGGTATTGGAGACGATGAACCTCGCTGCAGCCTGGCGTCTGCCTCTATGCTTCTTCATCGAGAACAACCGCTATGCGGTCGCGACCAGTCTGGAAGAATCAACCGCAGAAACACGTTTGGCTGCGCGCGGACAGGCCTTCGCCATTCCATCATGGCACGTAGACGGGATGGATCCGCTTGCGGTCAATCTCGCAATGAAAGAGGCGCTTGCACATATGCGCGCCGGAAACGGTCCGACCATCATTGAGGCCGAGGTTTACCGCTACTTCCACCAGAACGGTTCGTTCCCGGGCTCTGCCTTTGGCTATCGCACGAAAGAGGAAGAGGAAAGCTGGCGGGCGAAAGATCCGCTGGATCGGGTAGCACGAGAAATGATGGCACGTGGCCTTGTCGACCAGACCGGTATCGATGCGTTGAGAGCGCGTTGCAAACAGATCATGCAAGATGTGGCGGAAGAGTTGACGGATCGCGTGGATAATCGCCGTGTTATCAAGGCAGGGCTGTGGCCGAAGCCGGACTTCTGCGATGTCGGTATTCGTAGCGATGGATCCGAATTATCGGGCCTGCAATATGTCGAGAAATCGAACTTCACCGGCGGCATCGAACAACGCAAATTTGTCGACGTCATTGCTGATGTGCTGGACCGGCGTATGGAGAAGGACGACGGTATCGTCATCCTTGGCGAGGATATCCATCGTTTGAAAGGTGGAACCAACGGCGCCACGCGTGGCCTCAAGGCGAAGTATCCTGATCGCATTCTTGGAACGCCGATCAGCGAGAATGCGTTCATGGGCTTGGGCGGTGGACTTGCGATGGATGGGCGGTATCGTCCGATTGTCGAGTTCATGTATCCGGACTTCATGTGGGTCGCAGCCGATCAGGTGTTCAATCAGGTCGGCAAGGCGCGTCATATGTTTGGTGGTGACATGGCCGTCCCTCTTGTCCTGCGCACGAAGATTGCGATTGGCACAGGCTATGGTTCCCAGCATTCCATGGACCCTGCTGGCATTTTCGCCACCTCGCCGGGCTGGAGAATTATCGCGCCATCCACGCCATTCGACTATGTCGGGCTGATGAACACAGCGCTGGCGTCGAATGATCCAGTTCTGATGATAGAGCATGTTGATCTTTATCAGACGATGGGGCCAGCTCCGGTCGGAGATCTTGATTACTTCATTCCATTTGGCAAAGCGTCGGTACGCCGAAGCGGGTCTGCCGCGACGATACTGACCTACTCCGCTATGGTGCAGGCAACGCTTGATGCCGTAGAGGAGGCAGGTCTGGATGCCGAGGTTATCGATCTGCGATGCCTCGACCGTGCCAGCATCGATTGGGAAACCATCACTGAAAGCGTGAAGAAAACCAACATGGTCATGATCGTCGAGCAGGGGCCGCGCGGTTCTTCTTACGGCGCATGGCTTTCCGATGAAATCCAGCGTCGGTTGTTCGACTGGCTTGATCATCCCGTCGAGCGGGTCAGCGGACGCGAAGCTTCTCCGTCGATCTCCAAAGTTCTCGAACGCGCTGCCTATGCAGGGCGAGAAGAGATTGCGGCTGCATTGGCAACCCTGCCGGAGCGACACCATGCCTGAGTTTTTGGTCATGCCATCCGTCGTGGCCAATGCGCGTGACGGCACCATTGCCCGGTGGTTGAAAGTCGAGGGAGATGCTGTTGTCTCAGGCGAGGCCTTTGCCGAGATCGAGACGGACAAGGCCGTCATCGAAATTCCTAGCCCCAAGTCAGGACGTGTGGCCCGCATATTGCATGGCGATGGAGCGACAGTAACAGTTGAGACACCGATCGGCATTCTCGCGGATGAAGGGGAGACTGAAGCCGATGTGGCACAGTTGCTTTCAGCCTCTATTCCTACGGTACTTGTTCAACGGGAAGCAGTAGGCTCTGATGCAATAGCAGTATCGACGGCTGAAATGCCGGGTAGGGATTTGAACCGGCGCATATTCGCCAGCCCGCTTGCACGCAGGCTTGCAGGCGAAAAGGGTATCTCGCTCTCTGACATCAATGGGACAGGACCGCGCGGGCGTATTCTTCGCGGCGATGTTGAGGCTTTCGGTACAACGATACGCTCGGCCTCTTCTACTCCCAATCCCGTTGCCCAGCAGACGGGGGTGGTTAATGACGATGTATCTGTTCTCCGATCGCACGATGTGGAGATCCCGTATGTTGCCATCCCGCATTCCGCCATGCGGCGGACGATTGCACAGCGTTTGAGCGCGTCCAAACAAACGATTCCACATTTTTACCTGAATGCCGAAATCGTTGTCGATGCGCTGCTTGAACTTCGAAAGCAGATCAATGCTGCGCGTCCGGCAGAAGCGCGACTTTCGGTTACGGATTTTCTGGTCAAGGCAGCCGCCGCTGCATTCGCCCGCGTTCCTGCCTGCAATGTTATCTGGACGGAGGACGCTCTCCTCAGCCTGCAACGAACGGATATTTGCGTTGCGGTGGCGACAGATGGCGGATTGATCACGCCGGTGGTCAAGGATGCAGGCAAGAAATCGCTGTCCATAATCTCGGATGAGATTTCCGATCTGGCACTCAGAGCCCGCAATGGCGGTCTGAAGCCGGATGAGTATCGTGGCGGTTCGTTCACCATCAGCAATCTCGGCATGTACGGCGTGAGCGACTTCACCGCCATTATCAATCCACCGCAAGCCGCAATTCTTGCAGTCGGCGCGATTGAAGAACGGATTGTGTCTCGGGAGCGCATAGCCGTTGACGCCCGCGTCATGCGCGTGACGCTTTCGCTCGATCATCGGGCAATAGATGGCGCTTTGGGAGCGCAATGGTTGTCCAGTTTCAAGGAGCTGCTTCAGAACCCGATGCAAATTCTCGTCTGAAGCCTAATACCTCGTCACAAGAAAAACAGAGGGCGAGCAATGATCATAAAAGAGAGAGGAACAGGAACATGCATAAATATGGGAAGATGCTTCTGGCAACCGGTATCGCGACTGCGGCATGCCTTTCTAGCGCCTATGCTCGCGATCTGACTGTTGTTGGCTTTGGTGGGGCAATTCAAGACGCGTTTCGGGAAGCCTATTTCACGCCTTATGCCAAGGAAAAGGGCATCAAGGTGCTCGAAGACACGACCAATGGCGGTCTAGCCAAGCAGAAGGCAATGGTCGACGCGGGAAATGTCACCTGGGATGTCATGCAGATGGAGGACGACGAAGTCACCATGGCGTGCGAGCAGGGGCTTCTCGAAAATATCGATTGGTCGAAAAAGCCACATGCGGATGAGATTGATCCCAGCCAGTTCAAGGAATGCGCTGTTGGTGCTCTGAGCTGGGCCAACATTTTGACCTATGACAAGGCCAAGCTGACAGATGGGCCGAAGAACTGGGCCGATTTCTGGAACGTGGAAAAGTGGCCGGGCAAGCGCGGTTTGCGTAAGACTGCGAAGCTGACCATGGAAGTAGCCTTGATGGCAGACGGCGTGCCGCCATCGGAAGTCTATAGCGTGATTGCCACGAAGGAAGGTCAGGACAGAGCCTTCGCCAAGCTCGATCAACTGAAGCCACATATCCAGTGGTGGGAGAGTGGAGCCCAGCCGCAGGAATGGCTCTCTTCAGGCGATGTCGTCATGACAACAGCCTATAACGGTCGCGTCGACAATGCTCAGAAGGAAGGGAAAGATTTTGCTATCGTCTGGGACGGTCAGATCAACTCAACCGAATTCTGGGCCATCATGAAGGGAACTCCAAACCTGGATGAAGCAACGGCTTTCGTCGAATTCATGATGTCAAAAGAACCGCAGACAACCTTTGCCAACAATATCGCTTACGGTGTTAGCAACGTCAAAGCCATGGAAGCCCTTCCTGCGGACCGGTTGGCAAAACTCCCATCTGCTCCGGACAATCTTAAAAACGCGGTGCGTTTCAACTCGGAATTCTGGATTGATCACGGTGAGGAACTGGCAGAACGCTTTGCCAGCTGGGTTGCTCAGTAAGCCGACTGGATAGTGTTAAAGGCCATGCCGGCAGATTTCCCGCCGGCATGGTTTAAGGAGGCATGGTTCCGATGACCTTGATCGATGAAGACACAGCCGCGACCAAGGCAACGCGCCGGGAATGGGGGCGAGCTGGCAGACGTCGGCGTGTTGTGTCCTTAATGCTTGTGGCACCGCTTCTATTCTATGTGCTGCTGACATTCATGCTACCGATCGGCATGATGCTCTACAAGGCAATTGATAATGCCGAACTGACGCAGGCTCTACCAGAAACGGTGGCCGAATTGTCGCGCTGGACGACGAACGATTCAGCGGAGTTGCCGCCGGATGTTGTTTTCACGACTTTCGTACAGGAAATTGCCAGCGCTCCACGCAACCTTGTTGCTGAGGCTGCCCGGCGCTTGAACTATGAGGAGAGTGGCTATCGCACGCTTCTCACCAGCACCGTTCGCAAGTTGCGTACACTACCAGACGATATCACTGCGGATGGTGCGGCACGCCGTTTTCTGGCTGGAATCGACAAGAGGTGGGAAGAGCCAGCCTACTGGCACGCGATGAAACGTGCCTCGCCGGCCTACACGCCTTACTACATGCTTGCCGCAGTCGATCTTGCCATTGATGACGGTGGTAAGGTGGTACAGGCACCTGAAGAGCAACGAACCTATGTCGATATCCTCTTTCGTACGCTCAAGACCGCAGCTATCGTCACTCTTGTTTGCGCTCTGCTTGGCTATCCGCTTGCCAATCTGATGGTGAGCGCACCGCGATTTCTGTCGATCGCGCTTATCATCGCTGTGATGCTGCCGTTCTGGACATCGTTATTGGCGCGTACCTCTGCCTGGATCGTTCTTCTTCAACGCGAGGGGCTTGTTAATTCGCTGTTTGGTTGGCTTGGTCTGATCCGACAGCCGCTGGAGCTGATCTTCAACACCACAGGGCTTTATATCGTCATGATCCATATGATGCTGCCCTTCATGGTCCTGCCTCTCTATTCCACGATGAAGGGTATTCCTCCCCATTTCATGCGGGCGTCGGCCTCGCTTGGCGCTCATCCGGTCCGCGGCTTCCTCAATGTCTACTTGCCGATGACGCTGCCGGGTGTCGGAGCGGGTGTGTTGCTCACCTTCATCGTGACGGCTGGATATTATATCACGCCATCGCTGGTCGCCAGCGCGCGCGACCAGATGCTCGGCTATTTCATAGCCTTCTTCGCCAATACCACCATCAATTGGGGCATGGCCTCTGCGCTTGGGATCGTGCTGCTGCTTTGCACCGTTGCAGTCTATGCGCTCGCCGCGCGCACAGTGGGTGTGCGTCAGCTTGCGGGGCTAAAGTGAGGTCGCCAATGCCATATCATCGTCAAGCAATGATTATACGGACGCTCTACTACGGCTTTGGCGTGGCTATGATACTCTTTCTGGTCGTTCCACTCATCGCTATCGTCCCCCTGTCCTTCAGTTCGGGCAGCTTTCTTTCCTATCCGCTACCGGGCTTTTCCTTGCAGTGGTATGAGCGTGTGTTTGCGAATGGTCCATGGCTTTCATCACTCAAGAACAGTCTGATCATCGGTTCGGTGTCGACGATTGCCGCAACCATTCTCGGCACACTTGCAGCTTATGCGTTTGCCCGTCGCGACTTGCCTATGCCAACCGCGATCCTCGGTTTCCTCATCGCGCCGATGATTGTTCCGCCTGTCATCAGCGGCCTGGGAATGTACTTTCTGATGGCGAAGTTCGGTCTGACCGCCAGCATGCCTGGAGTTATCATCGCCCATACAGTCCTGTCCGCGCCTTTCGTGCTGATCACCGTAACGGCCACGCTGCAAGGCTTCGACATGGGGCTGCTCCGCGCTGCGGCAAGTCTTGGCGCGTCTCCTTTCAAAGGCTTCATGACTGTTCTTGTTCCGGTCATTGCGCCGGGTATCATCTCTGGAGCGCTCTTCGCTTTTATGACTTCGTTCGATGAAGTCGTCGTAACCCTTTTCCTTGCCGGCCCCGGCCAACGAACCCTTCCCTTGAAAATGTTCGAGGGGCTTCGCGATAATATCGAACCGTCCATTCTTGCCATGGCAACGTTCCTCATGGTCGTCGCCACCCTCAGCCTCATCACCGCGCTGTTCCTCGTGAACCGCAATGCACGAAATCTCGGAAAGGCATAACATGACCAAAAAAGCCGATGTCCACATTCCTAACCCGCAGGCAGGTGTTGCATTCATTGACGGGCGCTATATGCCAGTCGCCGAGGCCAGCATTCCAATTCTTGATCGGGGCTTCGTGCGTTCCGACGCGACCTATGATGTTGCTCATGTGTGGAAGGGACGCTTCTTTCGTCTTGACGACCATATCGAACGGTTTTTTGCGTCCATGCGTGGGCTTCGCATGTCGCTGCCTTATACGCACGAGCAAATAGCCGAAATCCTCATCGAATGCGTCAGCTTGAGTGGTTTGCGCGACTCCTATGTGCAGATGACATGCACACGTGGAATGCCACCGGCTGGCAGCCGTGATCCGCGCCTTTGCACCCAGCGCTTTTATGCTTTCGCAACGCCTTTTGTCTGGATTGCGAATGACGATCAGCGCCGACAGGGCGTTCCCATGGTTGTCAGCTCGGTTCATCGTATTGCACCACAGGCGGTGGACCCACGCATCAAGAACTTCCATTGGCTCGACCTCACCATGGGAATCTTTGAGGCCTATGACAGAGACGCTTTCGTGGCCGTTCTGCGTGATGGGGATGGCAATATTACCGAAGGTGCAGGCTTTAACGTATTTGCTGTCAAAGATAATGTTCTCTGCACACCTGAGAGTGGCGTTTTCGAAGGCATGACCCGACGTACGGTTCTGGAGCTCTGCGAGCAATTGCAACTGCGTTGCGAGGTCCGTCCAGTTGCCATCGGAGAGCTTCTCGGTGCCGACGAAATCTTTATGACCAGTACGGCTGGTGGCATCATGCCTGTGACCACAATCGACGGCAAGACAGTCGGCGATGGCACGCCCGGCCCGTTAACGCGTCGATTGCACGATGTTTACTGGCAGAAACAGGAAGACGGCTGGCTCGCGACCGAAGTGCCGTACAGGGATTGATCCCGGCAGAAAGTGCTTCCCGGTAACACGGGAAATCAGGAAATGCGCACTAGCCGCACGAAAGGTTATTCATGGAAACCGGACACATCGTTGAATTCGTCGGCGTGCAGAAAACCTATGATGGACGCACCGTAGTCATCGAAAACCTGAACCTGTCGGTAAGGCAGGGCGAGTTTCTAACCCTTCTCGGCGGTTCAGGTTCTGGTAAAACCACAACGCTGATGATGCTTGCCGGTTTCGAAACGCCTACCCGTGGTCATATTCTCGTCAAGGGAAAGCCGATTGAACACTTGCCGCCCCACCGCCGGGGCATTGGTGTTGTCTTTCAGAATTATGCTTTGTTTCCCAACATGACCGTAGCGCAGAATCTGGCTTATCCATTGCGTATGCGAAAGATGAGCAAACGGGAAATACAGGTCAAGGTCGACAAGGCCATCGAGATGGTTCGCCTGGAGGGAATGCAAAACCGTCGGCCGAGTGAGCTTTCCGGCGGGCAGCAGCAGCGTGTTGCGCTTGCTCGCGCGCTCGTCTTTGAGCCGAGCCTGGTTCTGATGGACGAACCGCTGGGCGCACTCGACAAGACGCTGCGCGAACATATGCAATATGAGATCAAGCAAATCCATCGGGATTTGGGTGTCACGATGGTCTATGTCACCCACGATCAGACTGAAGCACTTGCCATGTCCGACCGCATTGCCATTTTCGAGCGCGGTTCGGTCACTCAGATCGCTAGCCCGCAGGAGCTTTATGAGCAGCCCGCAAATGTTTTCGTGGCGGGCTTTATTGGTGAGAACAATATCATCTCCGGACATTCGGAAGGTGTCGATGAACGAGGCTATGGAACCATTCGCCTCGACTGCGGCCAAACAGTGCGGGCGGACCTGTCCTCCACTTTTGCCTATACAGGCAAGCCAGTGAAACTAACTATCAGGCCCGAACATCTCGTGATCGGCACAGCGGCGCAGAGCCGCTCCAATCAGTGCAAGGGAACAATCTTGGACACGACTTACCTCGGCGACCATTTGCGCGCGCTGGTGGACATTGGCGGCGGGCAGACAATGGTGCTTCGCAAGCCACTTCTGGATTTCACCACCAGACCGGTGGCGGGTGACGCAATTCTTATCGGTTGGAACGATAGCGACGCACGCGCTTTCTCATAGGCGTCTGCTTAACTTCCATCATTCAAATCAGGAGTTTAAAATGGTTTCGACGACTGGCACGGTCGGAGTGCCCCAACCGAACAGTTTCGAACCGTCGGATGAAACCGTTGCAATGCTCAAGGAGCGTGCACGGTTTATTCGTCTCGAAACTGTTCGTCTCATCGAGATCGCGAAAACGGGTCATTATACGTCGGTATTCTCCGCGGCGGAGATATTCGCCGCACTCTATTACGATGTGATGCGTATTCGACGTGGCGAACCGAACTGGACGTCGCGTGACCGGTTCACAATTGGCAAGGGTCATGCAGCAGTTGGACTGTTTCCGATCTATGCGGATCTCGACTTTTTCCCCACTGACTGGCTCGACAACTATACCCGTCTTGGCAGCCCGCTTGGTGATCATCCCGATATGCGCAAGGTTCCTGGCGTGGACTTTTCGTCCGGCTCAATCGGTCATGCGCTTTCCAATGGGCTTGGTATGGTCTTGGCGCAACGCTGGACTGGGGAAGACTACAAGGTCTTCTGCATGATGGGTGATGGGGAAATGCAGGAAGGTCAGGTATGGGAAGCTGCTATGAGCGCAGCCCAGCACAAGGCTCGTAACCTGATCGCCATCATCGACCGGAACGGTTATCAGCTCGACGGCAAGGTCGATGACGTCATGAACATCGAACCGCTGGACGAGAAATGGCGCGCTTTCGGTTGGGAGGTTCATGTGGTTGATGGACATGACATGGCAGCAACGACCGAGCTACTACGGCGCGTGCGTGCCGACGACCTGCGTCAGGTTCCTTGCTGCATCATAGCCAAGACCATGAAGGGCAAGGGCGTTTCCTACATGGAAACCGAGCCGGGCTGGCATCTGGGTTATCTCGATCCATCGGATGCCGAAGCCGCCATTGCTGAAATCAAGTCGCGGGAGATCTAACCATGAACCACACCCTTTCTCCCAATTCCTGGCAATATCGTGGCTTGAACGCAGCAAATCCCGGCCTTGATCATCTCTCGAACGGTCTGATTGATCTTGTGAAGGCTGGACACAACGTTGTGGCGGGTTCTGCCGATCTTCAATATTCGAACGGTCTCAATCGGTTTGCGTCGGTTTACCCTGACCGATACATTTCCTTCGGCATATCCGAACAGAATATGGTGAGTGCGGCAGCTGGCATTGCGACCTGTGGTGTCACGCCTTTCATTGCGACGTTTGCTTCGTTTATCGCGTTGCTTGCCTGCGAGCAGATCCGCATGGACGTTGCTTACTCTGCGCAACCGGTGCGAATGATTGGCCATCACACCGGCATTTCACTTGGCTTTTACGGGACGTCACACCACGCGACCGAAGATATAGCAACGACACGCTCGATTGCCGATCTGTCCGTCGTCTCGCCAGCAGATGGTGCTCAGCTGGAAGCAGCCATTCGTGCCTCGGCCAATCATGATCGCCCGATCTATTTCCGTATCGGCCGGGGTCGAGATCCAGTTGTTTACGACAAGGATACGCCCTTCGTTTTCGGTAAGGCTTATGAGCACATCCAAGGGGAAGAGCTGACGATCATTGCTTGTGGTATGGCGGTTCACGGTGCGCTCGAAGCTGCCCGCGCGATGAATGCCAATGGCCGCTCTGTCGGGGTGATCGACATGGCTTCGATCAAACCCCTCGACCGGGAGGCTATTCTTTCTGCTGCCTTGCGCACAAAGAAAATGATGACCGTGGAGGAACACAACGTTCTGGGTGGGCTTGGCGCGGCTGTGGCCGAGGTTTTGGCTGACGAAGGCGCTGGTGTAAAACTCAAACGTCACGGAATCTACGACGAGTACAGTCTCATTGCACCGCCAACGCATCTTTATGCGCATTACAAGTTGGACGGAGCAGGCATTCGTTCAGTTGCGGAAGAATTCATGAATTCTTGAGTCTGATATCGTTACGCTACAAATGCTTTTCTATTGAGAGAGCATGTTGTCGCGAACTGTGTGATGATTAACGACATCAAAAGCATTTTGCCGTAACGAAGCTTAATGACTTGGAGTAGATTTCAAAAAAGACTTGTGGCTGCCCTCCTGCTCCTGTTGATGCTGGCACAATTTAGTGCCGCATCGGCCGGCACAGTGGATTCTTCAGACATCCGCAGTTCTTGTTGGGCTTCCGGCTCCCTGTCTGAGGACGTTGTCGCGATAGTACGTCAGGAGGAGCGATGGTCCTGCGATAATCGGAAATTCTCTATCGAGGCTGAGCGTGTCCTGCTTCGCTTCGACATCTCTTCCTCCGACAATCTTCCGCGATATCTACTCTCAAGGCGGAGCGCACTTGAGGCTGTGCATTTGCTTGCAATCGATCGGGATGGGGCGTTTCGACAAACTTCTGTTCCCGCCGCTGCATTGGCCAGTTCAATGGACGGGGGCTATTTCAAGGCTTCTCTGCCGGACGTGACCCGTGAAACTCGACAGGTCGTCGTCGCGATCGATATGCCGAGCCACCGAATGACCCTGGAGAGGGCTTATCTTGCGCCGACGGACGAAGCCGGTGGGATCGATGGCATGCGATTTCTACTTGTTCTGGCAGCGCTTGCCGGCATGCTCATCATGCCTCTGATCTTTAATGCGGCGTTTTACCGGGCGCTGCGTGAACCCTTTGTTCTCTGGCACTCGGCTCTCACATTTTCATTGCTGATGACTATCTTTGTATCATCCGGCTTGTCGGTTGCACTCTTTGATCCCCCTGCAATGACATTGAGCTGGATGACGACTGCGATCTTCGGGATGACAGTCGCCTCAGGTGCGATGTTTACCCATAGTTTTGTCGAACCCGGCTTAATGCATCCACTTCTGCGACGCTTGCTTCCCTATTGCGCTGTGTGGGCAATATTCCTGAGTACGTTTCACGCGGCGCTTCCATTTGTAGCGCGTCCTATACAGTCGAGCGTATACACGGCCGCGTTTGCGCCGGTTCTTGCAATCTTCATACTGTCAATGATCGATGCACTGCGTCGTGGAAGCCGCGCGGCGCGATTCCAGGCCATTGGTTACACACCCATAGTGTTGGTCGGGTTAATCCGGTTGGTGAGCGGCGTAATTCCGGGGTTGCAAAGCACCGACGCCATGCTCCTGTTCTATATCGGCTGCGTGTGTGAAGTCCTTTTCACGACGCTTGGCGTGGCGGAGCGTTTTGTGACAATGAAACGCGAGCGGGACCGCGCGCGCGACGAAGCTGAACTACTCGAACGGCTGTCTGAAACGGACCCGTTGACGGGCCTGCTCAATCGACGGGCGATAGAACGGCAGTTCGTACAACTTCGCGCGGAAGGCTTTACCGCACTGGCCGTTATCGACATTGATCATTTCAAGGCAGTCAACGATGTAAATGGTCATGGTGTCGGAGACGAGGTGCTTAAGGCTGTGGCTAGCGCGCTTCAAGCAGGGCCGACCGTTCGCGCGTACCGCCTTGGCGGTGAAGAATTCGTGCTTCTTTTACGTGGTGCGGACGCCGACATCCAAGCGGAATTACGGCGTCAGGCAATTCCAGCGATTGTCGCTCGTACAGTTACAGGTCTAGAACGACCAGTGACAGCCAGTATGGGGCTGACTGATCTGATGGGCAATGAGGGCTTTGCAACCCTCTATGAACGTGCAGACAAATTACTTTACGAAGCAAAGAGCGCTGGACGAAATCGAACAAGAAGCACAATGAAGACGATGCCAGAGCTAAAGGCTGTACCGCGCGAACAATCCGCAATCGCGTAAACGAAAACTTGTGGCGGACCGCTTCCAGTTCTTGAACGGCAACTAGGTTTTTCGCTTCACTCACTTCAAATAGTGAATATGAGGCCGACCGCTATAGGGAGAAGGTTCCACACGCGCGTCAATCGAGAAAACTTGCTTGAGAATATTCTCGTTGATTACTTCTTCCGGTGTTCCCGAAGCGACAATCTTTCCAGAAAGCATGATAATCAATTCATCGCAGAACATGGCTGCATGATTAAGATCGTGCAAAGCAATGATGCTCGTTATCGGTAGTCCGGAAACCAGCTTCAACAAGCTCATCTGGTGCTGAACATCCAAATGATTGGTCGGCTCATCAAGGATGAGCTCCTTTGGCGTTTGCGCTAAGGCTCTTGCTATATGTGCACGTTGCTTCTCACCACCTGACAGGCTCTGCCACGGGTCATTTTTCTTGGCCGTCATGCCAGTGCGTTCAATGGCGTCCTGTACAGCTCTCTCGTCCGCTCCTGTCCAGCCGGAGAACATCGATCGGTGCGGAAAACGCCCAAGTCTTACAACATCCATCACCTTGAGATTGGCGTTGGTCGTCGCGTGTTGCTCAACAAAGGCAACACGCTGCGCAAGACTGCGCCGGGCAACCGAATTGATATCCTTTTCATCAAGCAGGACACGTCCGGAATAGGGGCGTTTCAATCCGGCGATCAGGCGCAGCAATGATGTTTTTCCAGAACCGTTTGGTCCCAAAAGTCCCAGCATCTTTCCGGGCTTCGCTTCGAAAGACACATCGTCGATGACGGCTTTTTTGCCAATTTTCCAGATAAGATTCTCGGTTTTGATCGTCATGATGGGCGCTGAAACCGGTAAAGAATGATCGAGAAGAACGGCACGCCGACAAGTGCAGTCACCACACCGATGGGCAGGACCTGTTGGGGTATCAGTGCGCGCGAAGCGATATCGGCCAGCACCATGAAGATCGCACCGACAATGGCACATGCATGCAACAATCTTATGTGCAGGGGGCCGACGATGAAGCGCGCGGCATGAGGGACGACGAGCCCGACGAAGCCTATTGATCCGACCATGCTGACAATGGTGGCCGTCATCATTGCCGTCAGCGCAAAGAGAATAATGCGCGCACGGCCGACATTCACGCCAAGCGAGGAGGCGGCCTCATCCCCGAAAGCAAATGCATCCAGAACATGGGCATAGAGAAGGCAGGCGATAAGACCAAGGGTGATGACGACGGATACCAGCGTGAATTCTGGCCAACGAACGCCACCGAAGCTCCCAAGCAGCCAGAACATCACGTCGCGAGCCTGCTGCGCATTGCCGGATGTGGTGACGATGTAGGAGGTTGCTGCGTTGAAAAGCTGCGATGCAGCGACGCCCGCCAGAATGGTGCGGTCGGCGCCGCCCCGTGTTCCATTTGAGAGGAGGGCAACGAAGAAAAACGCCGCGAACGCGCCAACGAATGCGCCTGCCGACAATGAAACAGCGCCAGCGCCGATGCCGAGAATGACAACTGTGACAGCGCCGGTCGATGCCCCCGCGGAAATGCCCAGAACATAAGGTTCTGCCAGCGGATTGCGCAAAAGCGACTGCATGATCGCGCCGGAAAGAGCGAGGCCTGCACCGCAAAATGCTGCCACCAATGCGCGGCTCAGACGATAATCCCAGATCACCGTCTCATGAATGCGATTAAGTTCAACAGAACTCCATCCCAGGCGATTGGTTATCGCTGCAAAGGTTGTCGATAAAGGGATCGGCAAGTCGCCAATACCGACGCTAATACCCACCACGAATCCGATTGCGGCAAGCGACGCCAGCAGCATTATGCTGAAAGCGCCCCAATGCCTTAAAGACTGGCTGGAAACAGTCACTTGAGAATACCGAGTGCTTTCAACTGTTCCGCGACCTGCTCTGCACCGTAAATCGTACGGATGGTCGGGTTCATGGCTTGACCATCCATGACGGCAATGGCCTTGTTCTTGACCGCTGGCATCTGGCTGACCGCAGGGTCTGTATTAAGAAACTGAATCTTGGCTTCAGGCTTGTCGAGCTCCCAACGATTACGGTCAAGATTTGCGACAACAATCACATCAGGGTTCGCGGCGATAATGCTTTCCCAACCAAGGGTTGGCCATTCAGCTTCCGCCTTGATGGCATTCTCGCCGCCCAGAACATCAGCGATGAAGCTTGAGGCGCCATTTCCGCCGCCCAAATAGGCGTCTGCGGATGGCGATGGGCTGGAGAACCAGAATAGGTAAGAAAGTTTCTTGCCGCTTGCAGGAACGCTTGCGCGCAAAGCCGTCTCGCGCGCCTTGAAATCGGCGATTAGTGCCTGGCCGCGATCTGAAACATCGAAAATCTGCGAAAGCTCGTCGATCTCCTTATACAGAAGATCCATGTTCCACAGCTTGTCGCGGCTGCCATATTCATCCTTGACTTGCTCTGTGCTCAGGCATGTGCTCGGCGAAAGATAGGTTGGAACGCCAACCTTGTCGAAATCATCGCGCTTTGCGACCTTGCTATTTGGCCCGATGAGGCTTGGAAGAGCTGCCGCTACGAAATCCGGATTTTCGGCGAGGATCGATTCAAAAGTCGGGAATTCAACGGTTAGAAGCTTCACTTTGGAATTGGCAGGCTCAAGTTGCGGCAGAGCCTTGCTTGGCCAGAATGCCGTTCCCGCCATTTTGTCCTCAAGGCCCAGAAGCAGCATTATTTCGGCACTGTTTTGACCAAGGCCGATAGCGCGTTCTGGCGCTTTTGCAAATGTAACTTTCGTTCCGCAGTTGTCGAGTGTCAGTGGATATTGCGTGGCCGCTTCCGCTGGATTGTTCTGGAAAGCGAACAGGGCGACAAGGCTCGTAGCGGCCAGAAGTGTTTTCATTGCGGTCACTGATAATATCCTGAATTGCGGGTCGCGGTTTGTCGTTAGCCGTGTGAAACCGGCTTCTCTATAAGCTGAATGTTGTTTTTAAAACAAGAGTTAAATGGTCTTATTTTAAGCGCGCCGTTGTCGCGATCGCCAGCTGTTCGGCTTTCGTTGGAACCGAATGCTCTGTGAAGATTGAGAATTTCAACTGTGATGCCCTTGCTATATGGGAGCAATTCTGCGGACGCGGGTTTCTACGCTCATGCCGGGCAGGTGAGCGGCAAACTCGCGAGTTGGCTCAAAGCGCGAAGACCGCGCTGATTTTGTATTTATGGCCTAAGAAAAACCATGATTTAAGCGAGAACATCTGAAAATAATAACGATGCAAACGGTTAGTAGGGACACTCTGTTTGCATTTTTCAGATCGAAGACGGTCAATGAAAAAGCAGCTTACTGTTGTGGGC
The DNA here is from genome assembly GCF_052045675.1 of Brucella sp. 22210. NCBI lineage: Bacteria > Pseudomonadati > Pseudomonadota > Alphaproteobacteria > Hyphomicrobiales > Brucellaceae > Brucella > Brucella sp. 22210. The sequence continues at coordinate 36,218 of NZ_JBQEPD010000015.1, read as the reverse complement.
AATGGCCCACTGTCCCGCAATCTATCGAATGATATCGACAGTTCCGATTATGTGCTGCGATTCAATGTGCCCCATTCCTTGGACGGTATGGCTGGCTCCAGAACTGATCTTCTTATGTTGGCGACATCTGCCAAGCAAATGCAAGATTGGTTGCACGATCCGACTTTCCTGAATTCCATTTTCATGCGCAATACGTCTGAAATTCTCTTTGCCGTTCATCCGAGCATCATCAGGCGTTTTCATCATCAACCAAACTTCCTATCGCGCATCAAAGGACGACGGGCGGACTGGACGCTTCCGGCTTTCGAAATCTTGAGTGCGACGGGCAAACCCATACGAATACTTCCGCCTCAAGCCTATTTTGACGTCTGTGCTGAACTGGGGATCGCGGAGGCACAGATGAAGCAGCAATTTCCGAGCACGGGTTTTTTTGGCGTCTGGCACATGCTGCGAACTTTTCCATCAAGTGATTGGGATATTCGGATCTGTGGTTTCAGTTGGGAGGGCTGGAAACACCACAGCTGGTCCGCCGAACGGCACTGGATTGAAGACAGGATCAACTTGGGACAGATCCGGCCTTTATCGTGAAGCTGATTTTGCGTCGGGCAGCGCATGTGCCCTTTCTCCGTGTTGGAAATTGTTCATTATCAGTGAGTTCGATATGTTCTTCAGGCTTTTTGACAAGTTCCGGGCATGGAGCCGCGCACATCGTTCGATGGCGATAGCGTTCCCAACATTGGCGGAACTCGCTGCAAGCAAGCGGACCAGCAATGTTCCGACGGGAACGATTGTTGCATTTTACACGACCAATAGTTTTTACGAACACGAGAAGGACCGCCTTCTCGCAAGCGCTCGATGTCTTGGGCTCAAGATCATCACCGTTGCCGTTGAAAATACGGGAAGCTGGGTGCGCAATGCGAGGCTAAAGCCCAATGTGCTGGTGCAACAACGCAAGATGGTGAGAGGTCCGTTGCTCTATGTCGATGTTGATGCGGTGCTGCATCGCGATCCTTGGCCAGCATTGTTGTCCATCCGGAGCGACATAGCCGCGTACTATGAAAAAAGCGGTCATCTTCTGAGCGGAACCGTGCTCATTAATGACACCCCATCCGCCCTGGCTCTTCTGGAAGCGTGGCAAAAGGGATGTACGGACGAACCGGATCTCTGGGATCAGCTGGTGCTGGAGCACATCGTCACGCAGGATTCCGCTGAAGCGTCGCCGCATTATTCGATAACCCGGCTTCCCGTGTCCTTTTGCTGGATATTCGATAATCTCGATAACGAGCCGATTGAACACATCTATATTGAACATCTTCAGGCCAGTCGCGAGGCGAAGAAACGTCGACGTTTCCTGGGTCGCACTGGAAAGCGGCTGCAACGCCGACGGGACCGGATCGCGGAGATTGAGCACATTTTATTGAGCCGGACCGATGCAGATCGTCGTATTGACCTGTCGATGAGGGATCACTGAATGTCGGTGCCTATTCTTCTATATCACCAGATCGCACCGCTACCACAAAAGGACATGCCGTTTCATGGCTTGTTGGTTCATCCGGCTCGATTCCGCTGTCAGATGAAATGGTTGAAAAGAGCTGGTTATCGCGGGCTCTCCCTTCGCGACGCCTTACCTTACATCAAAGGTGAAAAAGCAGGCAAAGTGGCGGCGATTACTTTCGACGATGGCTTTCTCAATGTGCTGGAAAATGCCGCACCGATACTAGCCGAATATGGTTTCACAGCGACCAACTATCTCGTCGCCAATCAGGTTGGTGGAAGCAATGTCTGGGATCAGCCGCTTGGAGTCCCGAAGACACCTTTGATGTCCGCCGCGCAATTGCGGGAATGGGCAGCTCTCGGACATGAGGTGGGCGGGCATACGCTTGATCATGTCCACCTGACCGAAACGCCGGACAACGAGGCGAGACGGCAGATTTCCCTATCAAAGACGGTTCTGGAGAATATGCTCGGTGAAGAAGTCTCCAGTTTCTGTTTCCCCTATGGTGAAAACAATCCGATTCATCGCGAAATGGCCGAAGAAGCGGGGTTCAAAACGGCCACAACCACTGTTCGAGGACGAGCAGGCTCGGCGAACAACTTGTTTGAACTGCCTCGGATCAGCATCCGACGCCGGGATATTTGGCCAAAGTTCCTCATGCGAGTATGCAACAGCTAGTTAGGCGCTGCTCTGTCATCAGTAGTGCAGATCGGGATTGAGCGGCTACCTCTGAGAGTTACATTTGGCGCTAAAAGGCCTGGAACTACCAATTTTTGTAATTTTGCCGATAGGCTCTTGACTTAGAGTGCACTCTAACAATTAGCTTCTTCTGCGTCGTGACGAAAGAAGGGCTCCGATGAAGATTGGCGAGTTGGCAAAGCGCTCCGGACTGTCGGCCTATACCATCCGCTATTATGAACGGATTGGCCTGCTTCCTTTTGCTGACAGAGATCAATCAGGCCAGCGTGATTACGACGCATCGATCCTGACCTGGATAGAATTTCTGGACCGTCTCAAGATGACTGGAATGCCTATTCGGGAAATGTTGCACTATGCAGCGTTGCGGGAGCGCGGCGTCGGCACAGAAGCTGAACGTGGTGTGTTGCTTGAACAGCATCGCGAACGTGTCCGTGCACATGTGGCCAAACTGCAAGCCTGCCTTGTCGTCCTCGATACCAAGATTGCCGGATATGTCGGCAACGAACAGAGGATGAAAGACTATGACGCATCAATTCCCGAACCCCGACGAAAGCCGTCTGGAACGCGGTAAGCGCGTACTCGCTGAAATCGACGGCCAAGCTGGTCACAATGTCATTGCCGCATTGGCTGATATTGCCCCTGATTTTGCAAACTACCTGTTTGAGTTTCCATTTGGTGACATTTACAGCCGTCCGGGTCTTGATTTGCGTGCCCGCGAGATCGCAACCATTGCGGCGCTGACCGCGATGGGAACGGCCACCCCGCAACTAAAAGTTCATATCGAAGCGGGGCTGAATGTTGGTCTGACAAAGGCTGAGATCGTCGAAGTCATCATACAGATGGCGGTCTACGCCGGTTTCCCGGCAGCGCTCAACGGGCTTTTTGCGGCCAAGGAAGTCTTTGCCACCAGACAGGAGGGCGCGGCATAAGCGAACTGAGCCTTGCCCGTAGGTACGGGATGCACTGTCGCAGAGGTTTTCCGATGGTTGACTACTGTCTGAATTGCTTCGTGACACCTCGTGCCAGCGAACTGGCACGAGGTATTTTGGAGGTTAGAGTTGTGCGCGGAGCGCCTTGGCTGCGGCCACCATATTGATGAGGGCAGGGCGCACCTCCTCCCACTTGCGGGTCTTCAGGCCGCAATCGGGGTTCACCCAGAGCTGACCATTGGAAAGTCTCTGTCGGGCAAGGGAGAGCAGATCGGTCATTTCAGACACGTCAGGCACACGCGGCGAGTGGATGTCATAGACACCCGGTCCAATCTCGTTTGGATATTTGAACGACTTGAACGCATCGAGAAGTTCCATATGCGAGCGGGAGGTCTCGATCGAAATCACATCGGCATCCATATCGGCAATCGCGTCGATAATGTCGTTAAACTCCGAATAGCACATATGCGTGTGGATTTGCGTGTTATCCAAAACCCCACTCGAACAGATGCGGAAGCATTCGACAGCCCAGTTCAGATAGGTTTTCCAGTCCGAATGGCGCAGGGGGAGACCTTCGCGCAGCGCGGCCTCGTCGATCTGGATCATCGTCGCTCCAGCCTTTTCAAGATCGACCACCTCGTCGCGGATAGCAAATGCAATCTGCCGGCAGGTTTCCACACGTGGAATATCGTTGCGCACGAACGACCAGTTCAGAATGGTCACGGGTCCGGTCAGCATGCCTTTGACCGGGCGCGATGTCAGCGACTGTGCATATTTCCACCAGGCGACGGTCATCGGCTTGGGACGGGAAACATCGCCAAAGATGATCGGAGGGCGAACATAGCGCGAGCCGTAGCTTTGAACCCAGGCATGTTTCGTGAAGGCAAAGCCCGAAAGCTGTTCACCGAAATACTGAACCATGTCATTGCGTTCGAATTCGCCATGGACGAGCACATCGAGATCGATTTCCTCTTGCCAGCGAATGGCCGCTTCGGTTTCCTTGCGGATAAAGGAATCGTAATCGCTGTTGCTGATTTCGCCCTTATTGTGCAAAGCGCGCGCTTTCCGCACCTCTGGCGTCTGCGGAAATGACCCAATTGTTGTGGTCGGAAAGCGAGGCAATCCCAGTCTGTCACTCTGCAATTTCTGGCGTTCGCCAAAGGCGCTTGCGCGCTTTTTCATGCTGTCTTCTAGGGCGGCAACACGCTTCTCGACGGCCTTGTTGTGAACTTTGGCCGATGCCCTTCGTGCCGCAATGGCTTCGCTGGCGGCTTTGAGTTCCGGCAGGACCGTGCTTTTACCGGAAGCAAGTGCACGACCAAGCGTGGCAAGTTCCTTAAACTTTTGGGTCGCGAAGGCGAGCCAGCTTTTCAGATCAGTGTCGAGATCGGTTTCGAGTTCGAGGTCGATAGGTACATGGAGAAGAGAACAAGATGGTGCGATTTCAACAAGCTGTGGGTCGCGCTGTTCGATCACTGGCTGTATCAGATCAATGATCGAAACCAGATCTGCACGCCAGATATTGCGACCGTCGATCACGCCCAGAGACAATGTCTTTTCGGGTGCGAGCTTGGATACAACTTCGGAAAGCTGGTCCGGTGCCCGTACAAGATCGATATGCAATCCTGCGACCGGCAGAGATACGGCGGTGTCGAGATTACCGCCTAGATCTCCAAAGTAGGTCGCTAGCATTATTCTCGGTCCGGCGATAGCTGCCAGACGCTTATAGGCCAGTTCAAATGCCGCCAGCTCGTTGGGGATGAGATCTAGAACAAGCGCAGGTTCGTCAATTTGCACCCAGTCTGCGCCAGCTGTGGCGAGCTTCTGCAATAGCTCTTCATAAACTGGCAGAAGTTTTGGCAAAAGCGCTACGGGATTGAAGCCATCCGATGTGGACTTTGCGAGCTTCAGGAATGTAACGGGGCCGAGAATGACCGGGCGCGTATGGACGCCGAGCGCTTTGGCTTCAAGGAAATGATCAACGACCTTGCTGCTGGAAAGCTTGAATTCCTGATCGTCGGCAAGTTCGGGGACCATATAGTGATAATTGGTATCGAACCACTTGGTCATCTCCATGGCTGTCATGCCATGACCGTGATGAGCATGCCCGCAAGACGCTGCTTCGCCCTGGCTGCCGCGCGCCATCGCAAAATATGTATCAAGCGAAACTTCGCCGCCTTGCCAGCCATAGCGGGCCGGAATGGCGCCAACCATCACGGTCGCATCCAGTACGTGATCGTAAAGGGAAAAGTCGTTCGAAGGGATCTTCGTGATCCCCATATCCCATTGCTGTTCCCAATTGGCTGCACGCAGAGCGCTCGCCAATGTCAGCAGTTCCGTCTCGGTTGATTTCCCGGACCAGTAAGATTCAAGCGCGAATTTCAGTTCGCGGCGTCGACCTATGCGCGGCACTCCCAAGGTGGCGGTTGCGATGGTGACTTTAGACATGACTACTTAACCCCGATACAAGTTGGGGCGAGGTCATTTGAATGTGCGTGACAAAACCCGCTTCGACAAGCTGGTCAGAACCGCGACATCAGGGACACCCCGCCCATGGACGATATATAGCCGGGGCAGGTCTCCTGGCTCACGGGTCACAGCCTCCATTCGCCTTCCCGGATTCGCATCCAGTGACATGAATGAACTTCGGCTCGCCGCTTACAGTTGCGGGGGCAGCACCGGCCTTGCCTCTCGACGCACCGGCTTCCCTCTTAGCCTCAACCGAATGATCGGATGAGGAACCACGACGCGTATAGTCTGTCTGAATTGAAACAAGGTGTCAATATCATATAAAGAGATGTTTATATCTTTACGTCATTAATGGCGTCTACTTCATTCCGAACGTTTGCATCGGGCAACCAGATGCACATGAGGTCTTCGTTCAGGTATTTGATAAGGGCTGGATGGAGGATGGTGAATGACGGCGGATCAATTTCCGCTGCACCTTCTGCACTGGGTTGGATTCTGGCGGGCGCGTGGTCGATGCCATTTTGACCAACACGTTGCTAGCACAGATCAGTGAGGTGTTGCTGACCGTAAGCCTCAATGACCAACGCTATCGTCAATTACACACCGCGCCAAGCCACAACAAGATTACTTATCAATTTGAGGCGTAAACTCCGTTGGGTTAAGAGCGCTGATAAACATTGAAAATAGTTCTCCCTGGGAGGCGATACGGAGTTTGCCATAGATATTGCGTCGGTGAATGCGCACAGTCCCGGACGATATTCCCAGTGCGTGCCCTGTCGCGTCAGCCGAATATCCGCGCAGGACATAGCCCACGATCTCAATCTCGCGCGGGGTCAACGAGTTTCTATCCAAATTGCGGAAAGCACGTTCGATAAGTCCCGAGAGGTTTTCTCCTCTCGGTTTTGTTGCATTCTGCTCAAATCGTTCCGCCAGATCCGCCCAGTTGTGCCGCCCGACCGCTGCCACAAAAGGCACCAACTCATTCAGATCACGCAGCTCGCGGGCCGAGAACGGCTTTGACGTTCGCATCGCAGAAATGATGACACAAACGTTTGGCTCTACACTGAATTTGAAACCGATTTCTTCAGCCAGCTCCGTCTGCACATAATAATTGCGGAAATACTCTCCCTGATAGAACCGGTCAGGTGCCAAATCCCGTAGCCGTATGAGGCTCGGATCGCCGGGCAGAGACGATTGCAGGTAAAATGGATCCAGGAGATAGGGCCCCTCCTGATAATCCTCGACCATGACCTTGTGTTTCCATACCGGGAATTCCGAATGTAAAGCGATTGGCCGCCGGTTGCCGCAATATGCAAAGGTGACGGTGTGCTCGAAGGGCACGACCGTGCGGATCGCTTCGATCAGCGCCGCCGCAAATTGCGGTTGGTGCAACGCATCGATGACCCGTGCAGAGGCCAACGTCCAGTTCATCAGGAATCTCCGTCTATATGCCTTTTGTGATATATACACATATCGAGTATTTTTATATGTTTTTTCAAAAATAAGGGATATGCCGCTTCAGGCAAAGCTCTCTAGGGGAATATATTTTGATGGTATACGCTACCGAGGCTTCAGTTGGTCGAAGCGGCGACACAGTTGCGGAATTTGTCGGCACCACCAAGCGTTATGGTGCCGTGCTTGCGGCCAGTCAGCTGAATCTGCAAATTCGGCGGGGGGAATTCCTTTCCTTTTTGGGGCCATCGGGCTGCGGAAAAACAACTGCGCTGAGAATGCTCGCCGGTTTCGAACAACCAAGCGAAGGCGAAATATTGATCGACGGGTCAGAGGTCGGCACGACACCTGCCTATAAGCGTCCCGTCAACATGGTGTTCCAGAGCTACGCCCTCTTTCCCCATATGACAGTGGCACAGAATGTGGGTTACGGACTAAGGCAGCGCCGCCCAAGACTGGCAAAGTCCGATATCGACCTTCGCGTCGCGAAGGCGCTGGAAACTGTTCGACTTGCCGATTTCGGTGGGCGGCGGATATGGGAAATGTCGGGTGGACAGCAACAGCGTGTTGCGCTGGCCCGCGCTATCGTGAACGAGCCCAAAATATTGTTGCTCGACGAGCCGATGGCAGCACTGGACGCTAAACTACGGACAGAGATGCAGCTTGAACTTTTGTCCTTGCAACGCAAGCTGGGCATAACTTTTGTGCTGGTCACGCATGACCAGCAAGAAGCACTGTCGATGTCCGACCGCATCTGCATCATGGGCAATGGTCGTATCGCGCAGATCGGGACGCCACGGGAACTCTATGATCGCCCCGCTAATCGTTACGTCGCCAACTTCGTGGGGCGCGCCAATATTCTCAATGGGAAAGTTGAGCATATTGACGATGATCATGTGACGGTAAGCTTGGCCACGGGTCATAAGGTCGTGGTTGAGGCCGCCTTTGGTGTGGCGCCGGGCGCGGCCGTCGACATCATGATCCGACCGGAAGCGCTGCGCCTGACCGTTTCACCGGCGGAAGGGGAGACGGCGATTGAAGTGCAGGTCGCAAACAAGATCTTCCTTGGCGAACACATTGAATTCTTGCTCACCCATCCGGTTCTAGGATCGTTGCAGGTTCTGGTGCCAAGGCAGGCCGAACGCGCATTGCCGGGTGTTGATGTGGGTTCTACGGCTCACCTTGTCTGGGACCACGGAACAGGCCTGATCCTTGGGAGTGAATAGAGGTTCTACGGGAGCTACATCGGGATCGCGCCTCAGGTTGGGTGCGATTTAAAATGCCAAGTGCTGTCCACAAATAATAAAAGAGAGGGATAAAATGACGAAGAAAGATACGCCGGTTTCCCGGCAGGCATTCATGGAGGAACTTCGCCGGTACCAGAAGGGCTCCGTTACGCGCCGCCATTTTCTTGGCGTGACCGGGCTTGGCGCTGCGACAGCTGCTATGGCAAGTGCATTGCCGGGGCTTTTACCATCGCGCGCATGGGCAGGCGATATTGGCGACCGCGTTTCGATTGCAACTTGGCCGAACTATCAAGATCCCGATAATCTGGCGGCGTTCCAGAAGGAAACCGGCGCAGCGGTACAGGTGAATGTCTTCGGTTCAAACGAGGAAATGTTCGCCAAATTGCAAGCTGGCGGTGCCGGTTGGGACATTGTTGTAGCGACGAACTACGCCATCAGCACCTATGCCGACAGCAAGATGATCGAGCCGCTCGATCTGACGAAGCTGCCCAACTATAATGCTGAGTCCTTTGAAGCGCGTTTTGCAACGCCCGGCACTGTGGACGGAAAGCTCTATGGTATCCCCAAACTTTGGGGTACGACGGGTATGGCCTGGGACAGCAGCAAGGCGAAAGCGCCTTTCACCAGCTGGAAAGACTTCTTCGATCTGACCAAGACCGACTTTTCCGGTCGCACGATCATCCACGATTATCAGCTGACTGCTATCGGCAATGCTCTGAAATATCATGGCTATTCGTTTAACTCTGTCGATCCGAAAGAGTTGGCCGATGCGGAGAAATTGTTGATTGAGGTGAAGCCGCATCTTTTTGCTATTACCTCCGACTATCAGCCTTCGATGCGCAATGGCGACGCCTGGCTGACAATGTGCTGGACCGGTGACGCGAAGCAGATGAATCGCGACCTGCCGGAAATCCATTACACGCTCGGCAAGGAAGGTGGGGAAATCTGGTCCGACTTCTATACCATCCCGACAAGCGCACCCAATCGCGAAGGTGCCTACGCTTTGTTGAACTTCCTGCTAGACCCGTCGGTCAATGGGCGCGAGGCAGCCTTCCATGGTTATCCTGTGCCTGATGCCCGCGTCGAAGCTCTTGTGTCGGAAGAAATGCGCAATGATCCGATCCTTCATCCTGCGGCAGAACTTCTGTCCACACTGGAGTTTGGAGCGGCAGTCACGCTGACTGATCCAAACCGGGCGGAACTGATCGCCCGCTTTAAATCGGCATAACCGGACGGACAGCGATGGCATTGTCTCAGCGAAAAATGCGCTGGCTCCTGCTGGGGCCGGCGGGCCTGTGGTACGCGGCACTCCTCGTATTACCGCTGGCAGTCGTGCTCGTCTATTCCTTTGGGGAACGCGGGGCGGCAGGCGGCTATGAGCCGGCTTTCACCTTGGCGCAATATGCTAATCTCGGAAGCCGCTGGGCCGCATTCCGCAACACATTGACGCTCGCGCCAATTGGCACGATTGCAGCGCTCCTGTTCGCTTATCCGCTGGCCTATTATCTCGCATTGCGGGTGGGCAGGCAGTGGCGCACATTGCTGCTGGTGCTGGTGATTGTGCCATTCTGGACATCGATCCTGATCCGATCCTATGCCTGGATATTCCTTCTTGGCGGGCGTGGCATCCCTCAATTGTTGTCCGCGTTTGGTCTCGGCGATTTTCGGCTGATCAACACGCCTTTCGCTGTTCTGGTGGGTATCGTCTACGGCTATCTGCCGCTGATGTTCTTTCCGATCTATGTGAGCCTGGAAAAGCTCGACCGCAGATTGTTGGAAGCGGCGGATGATCTGGGTACGCCTCCGTGGCGGCGCTTTCTGCAGATCACATTGCCCTTGTTGCTGCCCGGCGTGGCAACGGGTTCAATGCTCGTCTTCATCCTGCTCATGGGGGAATATCTCATCCCGCAGATGCTCGGTGGGGGTAACGTCTTCTTCGTCGGCAATGCGCTTGTCGATCTGTTCCTGCAATCGCGCAACTGGGCGTTTGGGTCGGCCGTGTCGATAACATTGGTGGCTATCATGTTGCTTGTCGTCTCCCTTTACATGCGTTTCCTGCGCCTGATGGGAACGGCGCGCGAAGATGTCAGTTTGATGTGAGGAAATGATGCGCATTTATGCTACTGTAATTTACCTCTTCCTCTATCTTCCTATCGGGATCATCGCGCTTTTCAGCTTTTCTGCGGGCCGTTCGGCAAGCCAGCTGCAAGGGTTCTCGACGCAATGGTATTCCAAGGCGCTTGAAAATCCATTCGTCATTGACGCGCTCAAGACCTCGGCGTCTGTCGCTCTGACTTCGGCATTTATCTCGTGCCTGCTGGGCACGATGGCGGCTATTGCGCTCACCGGTCTGAAGGGCAAACTACGTGTTCTCTTTGATGCCATGATCTTTATCGCGGTAATGATTCCCGGTATCGTCATCGGTATTGCAACGCTGATCGCGCTGGTGACGGTATTCAATACGGTCAATCCCTGGCTTCAGGCGCTGACGGGGCTGAAGCTGTCTCTGGGGTATGGCTCGCTCATCGCGGCACATGTGCTGTTCACAATGTCGCTTGTGATTATCTTGGTGCGTGCCCGCATCGATGGTATGGATCGCTCGTTGATCGAAGCTTCCTCCGACCTCGGTGCAGGACCGCTGGCAACCTTCCGTCAAGTAACGCTGCCCATGTTGATGCCAGCGATGATGGCGGGCTTCTTGCTCAGCTTCACCTTCAGTTTCGATGACTTCATCATCGCTTTCTTTGTCGCCGGACCACAGACGACTCTGCCGATCTACATCTTTTCGTCAATTCGTCGCGGAGTGACACCGGAGATCAATGCCATTGGCACAATGGTGATGGTGTTCTCTCTGCTGCTGCTTGTCTTCGCGCAAGTCATTCTTCGGCGTGGAAAACCGGCAGGGCAATAAGGATCAGAAGCGTTTCCAACGCCTGCCTTAACCCCGTGCATTCTGCGCTTATTCTAGGGAAAAAATCATGAAATCTTGTCTTGAAGGCCGGGTTGCTCTCGTAACAGGTGCAGGCTCGGGTATCGGTCGCGCAGGCGCAATCGCCATGGCGGCAGAAGGCGCAACTGTTATGGTCACGGATCTGCGCGCAGAGCTTGCGGAAGCAACGGCACAAGCGATCCGGGCCAATGGAGGGCAAGCCGAGAGCGCAGCACTCGACGCGCGCGATGACGCCGCTATCACTGACATAGTTGTCGGTGTCGCCGCACGCTATGGCAGGCTTGATATCGTGCATTCTCACGTCGGCATACAGATCGCGGGAAAACTCGAGGAAGTAACGCCCGATCAGATGGATCTGGCATGGGCACTTAATGTGCGTTCGCATTTCGTCGTCGCACAGGCAGCACTCGCGCCAATGCGAGCGCAAGGTGGAGGATCGGTGATTATCACCGCGTCCAATTCTGGGTGCCAGTATGATCGTGGGATGATCTCCTATGCCACCACAAAACACGCAGCGGTCGCAATGGTGCGTCAGATGGCGGCGGACTATGCACGTGAAAACATCCGTTTTAATGCGCTTTGTCCGGGTTTTGTCGATACGCCCTTCAATGCCGGATTTGAACAGCAGATGGGAGGACGCGCGGCTCTCGAAGACTATGTCTCCAAAACGATACCGATGGGACGCTGGGCATCCGCAGAGGAAATAGCGGCAGGCATCGTTTATCTCGCCTCGCCACAGGCGGCATTTGTCACCGGACTGGCGCTTGTTATCGACGGCGGAGAGATACTCTAGCTGATGGCTCGCAATGTTTGCCTGTCGCTTCAAAAGCCGTGAAATGCCATATCAAGGGCCGCGACGATCTCATCGTGCGCGGCCTTGAGATTTGTTACCGGTTCGTTCAAAGCCGAGACCGGAATTGCTGCCATGAATTGGGTGACGAGAATATAATCTTCACCCTCAATCTCAAAACTGGGATTGAGGCGCTTTGCGGGAAGCGGGGCCGATGTCTTGCTGATGAGTGGAATGACAATGCGCGTTTTCAGCTCATCAAGCAGGTCGGCCTGCACGTCCAGTACATAGCCGCCACCGGGATTAGGATAGACGTCATATCGGGCCATCAGAATTGGCGATAGCGTTCGAGAGGCAAGCCGTTTGCTTCGACATAAGCATTCGAGCTTTGTATCGCAGCGCGGTTCTCTTCCTTCCAGCGCGTCGCTTTGGCGGCGGCAACTGCTTGCGCAATTCCAAGTTCGGCCGCTCTGGAAATATTGATCTTATGCCGACGGGCCTCAGCAAGAAGCTCACTATCGATTGAGAGATTGGTCGCACGCTTGAATATGCGTGCTGCTTCATGCTCCGACATATCGAAGTCTCCTTTCGGTCCAGTATATGCGCATAATCATGTGCATACAATCACGACCGGCTCTTGAAGCGAATATTATCGTGCTTGACAAACGCATAGCTGTTTAGCTATGAATTAATCCATAGCCATTGAGGTATGAATTAAGTGACTGCGACACGGGATGAAGTTTTCAAAGCACTGGCCGATCCAACCCGGCGGGCGATATTTGAACGCCTTTGCCGTGAGGGGGAAAAAACGGTCACGGTTCTGACTGCGGGAGCGGGGGTTTCTCAACCCGTCGTCTCAAAGCACCTCGCTGCGCTGAAGCGGGCAGGGCTCGTGAGCGACCGTCATGAAGGCCGTCAGAGCCATTACAGGGCCGAATATGCGGCTTTGGCTCCGCTCGTAGACTGGGCGCAGGAAATGACCGGCTTCTGGCAGAAGAAGTTTGACGCCCTTGAAGACTTATTGAGGAGGATGGACCAATGAGCGAGATATCAACTGAGACCCGCACGGTGGTCGTCGAACGCGAGATGCCTTATCCGCCCGAGAAGCTCTGGCGTGCATTGACTGAGCCTCATCTGATCGCCGATTGGCTGATGAACAATGACTTCGCGCCGACAGTCGGGCATCAGTTCAAGCTTCGCGGTGAGTGGGGTGGTGTGCTGGATTGTGAAGTTCTGGTTGTCGAACCGAACAAGCAGCTGTCTTACACCTGGAACCACGTCCACGAGAATAACGCTTATAATCTCAGAAGTGTCGTGACTTTGACGCTGACACCAACGGCCGTCGGCACACATTTGCGGATGGAGCAGACTGGTTTCAGGCCGGATCAGACGCAGGCGTTTCATGGTGCTCAACACGGATGGCAAGGTTTCCTCGAAAAGCTCGAAGCCGTGGCGGCCAATGTGGATTGAACCTGCCGCTTCGAGGAATATTCGAAGCGGATAAAGGTGGACGAATAACAAAAGGGCCAGCCATGACGCCTATGGCTGGCTTTTGAAAGGGAGAGAAAAAATGGTCTTGAATAAATCCATCCGGCAGGTTCACCGCTGGCTATCAATTATATTTACGCTTACCGTGATCGCGAATTTCGCCACTATGGCTTTCGGCCAGCCGCCAGCTTGGGTGGTTTATTCACCTCTTTTGCCGCTGTTCATACTGCTAGCGACGGGGCTATATCTCTTTTTCCTGCCATACTCGATGAAACGAAATGGCTGATAAACGCTCAGCCATTTCGCCTTCAAGTGGAGCTTAGCGGTTGTTCACCAATGCTTGCACAAGATCGGCTTCCAGATCTTCCGGATCTTCGAGGCCGATGGAAATGCGGATAAGCTGAGCGCTAATTCCGAGCTGGCTTTTCTGGTCCTCAGGGACAACCGCATGGGTCAGCGACGACGGGTGCTGAATGAGGCTCTCTACGCTTCCAAGGCTGACAGCAAAGTGGAAATAGCGCGTCGAAGTCAAAATGCGCTCGACGCGTGCGAGGTCACCGCCAACTTCGATAGAGATCACACAGCCGAAATTGATCATCTGATCGGCGGCCATTTTATGTTGCGGATGGCTTGCCAAACCGGGATAGACAACTCTCGTCAGACCCAGCTCTTCCGCTCTTTGTTCAAGGCTCGTCGCCAGCTTCAGCGCCGTTTGCGACTGTCGGACGCTACGGATTTCGAGCGTTTTCAAAGAGCGGTGCAAAAGAGCACAATCCGTCGGCGACATGACGGAGCCGAGGGCGTTCTGCAAATAGCCCACCCGTTTTGCGAGCCCCGCATGTGCATTCGCCGATACGGCGACTACGCCACCCAGCAGGTCCGAATGGCCGTTCAGCATCTTCGTTGCCGAATGAACGACGACATGGATTCCATGGTCGATCGGGCGCTGGCCAGCAGGAGATGAGAAGGTGCTGTCGCAAACAGTAATCGCACCGGCCTTGTTGCCAAGTTCCGCAACCAGCGACAGATCAACAATGCGTAGTGTCGGATTGGACGGTGTCTCGAACCAGAGCAGGGCAGGCTTATGTTCGGCGACGGCTTCGCGCAGCGCAGCCTCGTCGGAAAAATCTACGAAGCGCACATTCTGCGCCGCCGTAATTGGCCGAACATCGGCGAGCAATCGGTAAACGCCGCCATAGAGATCGTTATGGGCCAGAACGGACGAGCCGGCAGGAAGCGCCTCCAGCAGTGTTGCAGCGGCTGCAAGTCCACTCGGGAAAACGAACGCGGCTTCTGCGCCTTCAAGGTCTGCCAGGCAGCGCTCAAGGTTGTTGCGGGTCGGATTGCCGCTTCGCGTATAGTCGTAACCCTTGCTTGCCCCGATACCATCCTGCACATAAGTCGTCGCATGATAAATCGGCGGGATCACGGCTCCGGTCAACGGATCTGGTTCCTGACCGACATGGATTGCTCGTGTTGCAAAGCCAGCCTGATTGCGAGGAGGGTTCTTGGCCAATTTTCTGTCTTTCTGTCGTTAGTCTGCCGGTGCCCGGATTGCCTATCAGTTGCGTTCCCGGCCTGTAATCAATGTTTCGAATCCTGCCGTTAGCAACAGATCAGTAAATGATCAGTTCGCTCGTATCCTTCAAATATAGCGGGTGCCCCGGCGAGCCGTTATTGGTGATCTTCAGCGCATGGAGCGAGATACCGTTGCTTCGCAACATGTTCGTCACGACTTCTCCGTGATGCGCGAGCTTCTTGTGAAGCGACCCATAGGCCATGACGACAATTGCTGCTTTTTTGGCCTGCTTGAGAATTGTCTGAACATTCTCGTCAGTGCAGGGAATAACACCTTCTTCCAGCAACATTTTCGGATGTGTCGCACGATAGTCCATGACATTGCATTTCACATAGCGGCTGTAGCCCCAGCGGCGCGTAAATTTCTGCTCTTTGAAAACGGTGGGATCATCGACATCATAGGCGGCTGTGCTTGGATTCATACCAATCCAGAGCACATAACCGTCCTTATCCGCTCCGTCCCATTCACGTGTCAGAAGCCGACGATATCGACCGCATTCAGAGAAGACTGCGTCTCCTCTGATTTCCGGTTTGATTTTCAGGCGAACCTTGCCGCCTGGATCATGGGATTCGTGACTCATCATGCCTGCTTCTGTGACTATGTAGTTTTCACGATTTGGTACCGTGGACTTATCAGCCAGCGTGCCGCACGCCTAGCATATTATACAGTCCGAGTAGAATTTTCTCCAGGGCCGCGTGTCGACGCTACGTTGATGCGATGTGTCGACGCTACGTTGATGCGATGCTGAAAAGCGGCTTGAGAGCCGCTTTCCTCAATCTTGGTCTGCTAGGCGCCAATCAATTGATAAGAATTGCCCGCATTTCGCGATTGCAGAGGCCCCTGCAAGCCTCGATTGACAGAATAGACATGGTGGAATGCATCGGCTCTGCCGCTGATCAGGCACACATCGTGACGGTCCCATTCCCATTGCTCCGCGTCGAGCATTGCTTCAAACCTGGATGATGCTGTCGCTGACCAGAAACTTGCCGTCCCTGTCGGTGTTAAGGCCCGACCCAACGCAGCCAGACCGTTTCCAGAATAAATAGCGTCGTTCTGTTCCCGCACCAGAAAATCGGGGCCGTTGTCTGTGTCCATCAAGACCAGATCGAACGTTGAAGGGCGTTGTTTCAACGTTTCCATGACATCGCCGATCTGCAACTCGACACGACGATCATGCAGCGGATGATCAGCGAGATGGCCGATGAATAAGCGGTTCCATTCTACGATGTCGGGGATGAGTTCGCACACCGTGATCTGTGTTTCCGGTGGAACATAATCGAGTGCCGCTCTGAGCGTGAACCCCATACCCAGTCCACCGATCAGAATTCTCTTTGGTGTTTGACGCAAGAAACGCAGAGAACGTTCGGCGAGCACAATCTCCGATTGGAAATTGATGTTCGACATCAATTCCAGCCCGTTGTAGCGAATTTCGTAGATGTCGCCTCTTTGTCGCAACAATATTTGGTCGCCAGCGTCGTTGCCAGCGCTTGCCAATTCAGTCCAGATAGCCATTTGAAAACCCAAACGTTTTTAAGAACGACCGGCCGTGCCAGATCGAACTTCATGTTTCGTCGTGATGGGAGTGTCGGGGTCGCTGCAGTTTTATGTGTGCAGCAACCCAATGGCATCGTCTGATCTGGCATCCATCATCAGGGGAAATGATGACACATTCTTCAAAACGGCCGATATATTCAGGGAGCTTTGAAAAATATTCATCATATCCGGAATTCTGGCGTGATCCTGACTGTTTGTTGAGCGCCCTTACTATCAAATCGCCTTGCTTAATCAAGCAGAATTATCAGAGTTTTTTTGTGACGGTGAGGCCTGTTTCTTGCAAATATTCTTCTGTTTTGACTTTTTTATTAAAGGCGCAATCCCTGTTATTTAGATAAATTTCTACGGTCGAATGGCTCTGTAATCCATTTCTTTCAGGTCAGAGAGCAAGCTTGGTCCCTTGGGCTCCCAGCCAAGCTTTGCTCTCGTTTGCGTGCTTGCCGCTGGCATGTCGAAGCTGACGAACATGGAGAGCCATCCGAAATGGTTTGTTGCCTCGTCAGGTGAAAGGGAGATGACCGGCAGGCCAAGCCCCGTTCCGACCATTTCGGCAATGTCCCGCACAGCGATGCCCTCTTCTGCGACGGCGTGATAGCGCGCACCAGGCTCTGCTCTGTTGGAAGCCAGAGCATAGAGTTTGGCGACATCGAGAACATGTGCGGCGGGCCAGCGGTTCTGGCCCTTTCCTACAAAGGCAACAGCTCCTTTCTCCCGCGATATTTCAATGTATGGTGTGATGAGACCCTGCTTCATCGTGTCATGTACCTGTGGAAGCCGCACGACTGACACGTTGACACCATCTTCCAGCAAGCGCTGCGCGGCGAGTTCAGAGGCGATACGCGGATTGGGATGGTGAGGGTTGAACACATCTTCCGTCGCAGGCTGACAGTTGCCGGGGTCGCCGATGCCGGTGCCTGAGGTTATCAACAGCGACCGGTTCGAGCCCTTCAGTACAGAGCCCAGCGCCTCGATTACGCGGCGATCTTTCTCGCAATTCGCGATGAAATTGGAAAAGTCGTGATCGAATGCCGTATGGATCACAGCATCGGCTTGAGCCGCACCGGCGCGGATGCTAGCAAGGTCCTCAAGCGTGCCGCGTTGCACCTCTGCTCCTGCCGCAGCGAGCATGTTTGCTCCAGCATCTGACCGCGTCAGGCCGAGCACCTGATGGCCTCGGCCAAGCAATTCGGGCACGATACGCGAACCGATGAAGCCGGTTGCGCCTGTGAGAAATATACGCATTTCTTGTTCTCCGTTCCTGTCAGGAATGGATTATCACCGGCGAATAATCATGTTAAAGTAGTGATATTATCATGGTATAATAACCAACAGGCTAGGCATGCCATTCGTCAACGATAATCCTCTCGGCCAGTTTCTGCGTGATCGCCGTATGCGTCTCGATCCGGTGACGTTCGGTTTTTCAACCGCGCGTCGGCGGACGCCGGGATTACGGCGAGAGGAAGTCGCGCAGCGCGCCAATATCAGCCCGACCTGGTACACCTGGCTGGAGCAGGGTCGTGGTGGTGCGCCGTCGGCAGATGTGCTTGAGCGTATCGCCAAGGGACTGATGCTGACTGAGCCGGAGCGCATACATCTCCATGTTCTCGCGTTCGGACATCCTCCGGAAGTGCGGTTTCAAGAGCAGGATGGCATCACGCCAAGATTGCAAGGCGTGCTGGACGCTATTCCCGACAGCCCTGCGCTCATCAGGACAGCGACCTGGGACGTGATTGCCTGGAACAAGGCTGCAAGCATGATTCTGACGGATTATGCAAAGCGTTCCCGGCGTGAGCGAAACATTCTGCGCATGATGTTCACGGACTCGCGGGTGAAGGCCGCGCAGGAAGACTGGTTGCGTGTCGCGAGGTTTGTTGTGGGTGCCTTCAGGGCAGACGCGGCGCGTGCTGGTGCTGGCGCCGAAATTGCGCAACTCGTTGAAGAACTGACGCAGATGAGTCCGGAGTTTGCTGCATTGTGGCGCGACAATGAGGTCGTCGGCTCCGGGGAGGGTGTCAAACGTCTCCATCATCCCGAGCTTGGGCCGATAGAACTCGAGTTTTCGACATTCACAATCGACGGTCGCCCGGATCTTAACATGATGGTCTATACACCCGCGACAATTCAGGTTGCCGAACGTGTCCGAGCTTTCCTCGCCAAGGGCGAGGCTTGACACCTATCAAGGCGCCACTTTTTCGTAAGTGATTGTTTCACCGTCTTCCTTGGTGAATGTTGTAACTGGATTTTCGAGAAGGTCGAGGACCAGTTCCGATGGGCGGCATAGTTTGGTGCCCAGCCGCGTTTCCACGATCGGTCGATTGATCAAGATCGGATGTGCCATCATGAAGTCGATCAACTCGTCATCGGTCCACTTTGAATCTTGCAGCTCCAGCTCTGCGTAAGGCGTACCCTTTTCACGAAGGAGTTCGCGCGGTGTCCGCTGCATTGCTTTCAGCAATTCGACCAGTCGTTCGCGCGACGGCGGATTTTGTACATATTCGATGATGACAGGTTCTTCTCCGCTGGCGCGGATCATCGCCAGTGTGTTGCGAGACGTCCCACATTTCGGATTGTGGTATATTGTAACGGTCATCAACACTTCCCTGTTTCACATGCCGATGGAGTGAATTATTCCGCCTTCATCCATGAAAAGGGAAGCTGTTTCAAGATCGTGATATGTCATCATTGAAAAATAGGGGCCGGGTTAATTACCCGACCCCGACGTCTCTTACTTCGCTACGATTGCCTGAATACCGGCCAGTGCGCATTCTGCATCAATTGCGCCCGATGGTGCGCCGCCGACGCCAATTCCGCCAACCAGCGCATCGCCAATCTTGATCGGCAGTCCGCCAGCCTGAATGACAAAGCGCGAATCCATATCGCGCATGCCGCTATTGGCTGGCTTTGAAGCGATAAACTCGGCAAGCTCGCCGGAGTCGCGGCCAAGCGCTGCTGCGGTAAACGCTTTTCCTACAGCGCTGTTGCCGGTGTGTGGGCCGGAAAGATCAGCTTTGAGCAGGATTTTTGTCGATCCATCGCGTGCTACAACCGCAACGCTCACATTGTTGCCCTTGGCAACGCAAGCATCCAGTGCTGCCTGAGCGGCCTTGGTTGCCAGATCAAGCGGCAGATAGGGCGTCGTTGGAAGAGTTTGGGCGAAAGCGGTAGCCGGAGCCAGCGACAAAGCGATAATTGCAAGTTTGCGGATCATGGTCGTTCCTCGTTTTCGATGAACGTTACCTAACTTCGCCTGTCCCAAAACTGAATCCGTAGCGTTTGCGATCTTATCCGTAGTTCTACGGATTAGCGTTCCCTTCCAGCCACAAGCGGGTCATTTCTGCCTGAGATGTGGTGCCCAGTTTTACACCGATGGCGGCGCGATGGCTGTCGATGGTTCTTGGCGACAGGCCAAGACCGTCCGCAATTTGCCGGGTGGTGAAGCCTTGCGCTATGTGCTCCAGAACCTCACGCTCGCGTGCGGTCAACGCATCGAGCAAGGCTAGAGTTTCAGCCTTTAATGCCTTGCTGCCCAGCCTCTTTTCCAGCAATTGCTGGGCTTTTTGGATTGCATCGATCAAGTCCTGCTCATCGACCGGTTTCGAGAGATAATCCACGGCACCGTTGCGAAAAGCACGGCGACAGGCTTCGATATCGCCATGGCCGGAAATAATGATCACGGGCCAGTCGATTGCCTGCGCTTCCAGGAGTTCCTGCAGCTTGAGGCCCGTCATCACGGGCATACGAATGTCGAAAATCAGGCATCCCGGCGTCAGTTGCGGCAGTTGTGCAAGAAACGCGGATGGATCGGCAAAACTCCTGACCTCAATGTCGATGGTAGAGAGCAGAAGGCTCAACGCTTTTCTGACCGCTGTATCGTCATCCACGAGATAGACAGGCTGGGCCATCAACTTCTACTTTCTCTGTCGGCAACGATTGGGAGTACCACGCGAAATAGCGCGCCTTGCGCTTGCGGGATATAGGAAATCTCGCCACCGAAGCGTTCGACAAGGCGCTGGCTCAAGGCAAGGCCGAGGCCGGTTCCTTCGGGCCGATTTGTCGTGAAGGGTGTGAACAGACGAGGCAGCAGTTCCGGTGCCACACCGGGGCCATTGTCCTGAACTTCCAGAATGGCCGAGCTTCCATCAGCCTGCAGAGAAGCTTTGACCTGCCGATGATTGCTGGTGTCCGTATCATGAAAAGACTCGATGGAATTACGCAGGAGATTGAACATAACCTGTTCCATCTCCACAGGGTCTACTGCAGCCATCAAAGGGTTGTCGGGCATCAGAAGTTCTATATCGACATTTTGCCGTTTTGCTTCCGGAGCCAGCAAGGTCTGAACATTTTGCATCGAAAGACGGAGATCGGCTTGGGCGTTTTCCCTACGTTGCGGTCGTGACCAGTTGCGCAGACGATCCAGAATAGCGGAAGCGCGGCGCGCCTGATCCACCATATCGTCAAGCGCGCCAGCGAGCGCTGTTGTGTTGTTGCGGCTCAATAGCCGGCGTCCGGCCTGTGCGCCCGCCAGAAGTGCGGTCAGTGGCTGCGTCAGTTCATGGGCCATGCCGCTTGCCATTTCGCCCATCGTATTGACGCGCGAAGCATGCGCCAGCCGGGCTTCTAGGCTGCTCAGCTCAGCGCGGCGTTCCGCCTGGCGCGTGCGCTTTATCTGGCGAAGGATCACCAATCCGCCGAAAAACAGCAAGTTTGTGAGAATGAGGATCGGGATCAACTGGTCCATTGGCAGCAGGGCAGCCCATCCCACATTCATTGCGGTTTCGAAAAGAAGCGGCTGGGAGGCGCTTCCCAATTGCTTGGAAAAGAGCGCCGCGCCAAATGAAGCGGGGCTGCTGAAAAGAACCATTCCATCAGGCATGAGAATACGGCGTGCGACACCATTGCGGCGCCAGAATGCGTCGTCCGAGCTGATCAGCGCGTCGGCGTTGATCGATAGCGCCAATCCATCGTGCGGATCATCGTTGTTCGGGCTCCGTTTTACAATCATGTAATGTCCGGGACGCGCTGCTGGTGTGATCAGTTTCGGGACGCCGCTCGATGAAAGTGCCGCCGCTCTTATGGCTGCGGTGAGCTCCGGTTCCAGCTCCCTCGTGCCGGTGACAGGCGCTGCCGGATCGATGGGCACAAGTTGAATTTCATCAATACGCGGATAGAAGCGCGTGATGGTCGTAGCGACCTCCAGAAACACATCGTCCTGCGAAAGTTCGGCGGTCCGCACCTTGGATTGCGCAATCGTTGAAAGCGCCGTCAAATGGGCATCATGCTGAACGGCTCGCTGGGAAGCTTCACGATGTAACGTGAAACTGGCCGCCTGGAGTTCGGACAACAATTCGGATCGCTGGTAAATGGCGAGGCCGCCGATCACCAGAAGATTGAGCAGAAGCCATATGATAAATGGGAGCAAGGCAGAGCGGAATCTCGCCCATGTGCTTCCATTGTGCAGGTTCATAGTTCCATCCCGATGCCGATCTTTGTTCGGGCAAAACATACCGACACAGATTTGTTGCGCCAACCGAAAATCGTATTGCATTCATGTTCTGGTCATCTGAGAGCGATTATGCACCTTCGCAAGACCACTGGTGTTTCGTGACAATGCGATGCCAGTAGCCGATTTTGTTGCTGAAAGGATATCTTGGTCATGGATTTCATACGTCGCGCGTCTTGGTTGTCTGGAGTTGTGCTGCTGCTTGCCGTTGCCGCATGTCAAAAAGAGCAGGCCCCGGCAGCTGCTGAAGCTCAGGCCGGAATTTGCAAGAAGGATGTCGCAGAAACTCTTGCTGGCAAGGACAAAATGACGGACGAGGCTGCCATGCAGCTCACCGGCGCAACCATCGTCCGCCAGGTGAAGCCAGGCGATCCGGTTACAATGGATTTCCGGCAGGAACGTATAACCATTGAAACCGACCCCGACACCGGCAAAATCATCCGCGCCTATTGCGGCTAGGTATGGTGCTGTTCTGCTGATAGAGATGCCAGCGCAAGGGAAACTTCGCCAAATCGCTAAGTTTTCTCTTGCGCATTTTTCTATTATCTGAATAGTTAGCAATATGGCTAAGCATGATCCAGACCTTTCGCTTCTGTTCCACGCGCTGGCAGACCCCACACGCCGGTCGATCCTGACCCGTTTGGCTGGAGGGCCGACGGCGGTGACGGATCTGGCCGGGCCGACAGGCCTTCGCCTTCCAACGGTGATGCGACACCTTTCCGTGCTGGAGGAAGCCGGTTTGATTGTGTCATCCAAGGATGGGCGGATACGGACGTGCGCTATCCGTCCAGAGGCTTTGGAGCCAGCGCGTAGCTGGATGGACGAGCAGCGCGCCATCTGGGAATCCCGTCTGGATCGTCTTGATGCATTTGTAATGAGTGTGATGGAGGAGTGCGAAAATGACACAAACTCAAAAGCCAAGTAGCATCGAAGCAGCACCCAACGGTGAAGGCCGTTTCACGACGCTGACCTTCGAGCGAGATGTGGCCGCGCCGGTGTCGGTTCTCTGGCAGGCGTGGACTGCTCCCGCCGCACGGGCAGTCTGGGCAGCGCCAACGACTGCCGTCGAGGTGGTGTTTCTGGAAGCTGATACCCGGATTGGCGGTCGCGAAGTTTCGCTATGTAAGGCGAAAGGTCAGTCCGACATTCTCTGCGAATGCGGCTGGCTGGAGTTGCAGCCCGCAAAGCTTAGCGTGAACTACGAGGTGATCTCCAGCGAGGGCGTGAAGCAATCAGCGTCATTGGTCACGGCGGCTTTCTCTGACCTCGGCGAAAGGAGCAGCCTTGTCGTAACGGTGCAATTGTCTTCGCTGGCGAGCGATATGGAAGCTGGCTATCGAGCGGGTTTCGGAGCGGGACTGGACAATCTGGCCCAAGTTGCAGAGCGCACCATGGTATTGCAGAAAGTCATTCGAGCGCCGCGCGCTGTAGTCTGGAAGGCCTGGTTGAACCCGGAAACCTTGCCGCTTTGGTGGGGACCGGAGGGGTTTTCGTGCCGCACAAAAAGGATCGACCTGCGGCAGGGCGGCGAATGGGTTTTCGATATGGTCGGGCCCGATGGCACAGTATACCCGAACCACCATCACTACGGTGAGGTCAAGACAGAAGAACGGCTTGGCTATACCTTGCTATGGGGCGAGAACGGTCCAAAACATGCGGATGCATGGGCGTCGTTTGAGGATCATGACGGCTTCACGAAAGTGACCCTGGGAATGGTGTTCAGCACAGCCGCTGAGTTCCAGAATGCCAAAGGCTTCGGGGCAATTGAGCTTGGTCTGGAAACGCTGGGTAAACTTGATCGGTTCGTTGCAGCGAAGTGAAGCCCGTCAAAGGGCTTAGGCAATATCCATGAGAGGCTGTAAGGCGCCTCTCACGAATGCAGGCCTTTGATCTGTATGCTCACGATTTCCTTGGCGAGCGCGATCCTGTCTGCGTCGGTTTCTACACTTCGCGGCTGATACCAAATTGAAAGCCAGTTGATGGCACCAAGCACAGCCTTTGCCGCTACTGATACGTCGACATGACGGATGCTGCCATCCTCCATGCCTTCACGAATGACCTGCTTGAACAGATCTTCAAACCGGCGTCTGATTGAGATCAGCTCATTAAGTGTGCGGCGCTGGTCGGGTGTCGTCGCCGCAAGCTTGTGCATATGAACGCCCTGCACCACCACTGCTTCGAAAGCGACGTTGGTCATCATGGCGAGCGCATGCGCCATGAGCATCTCCTCAAGCCGGTGCAGGCCTGAGCCGTTCAGCGTCATCACCGGTTCGACGGCCTTGAACAGTCGATCCATACCTTCGCGATGGACGTCGAAGAACAAATCCGTCTTCGATGAGTAGTAGTGATAAATGCGCCCTTTGGTCGAGCCCATCCTGCGCGCCACATCATCAATGCTAGTTGTGGAGAAGCCCTGCTCCATGAAGCACTGAGCGGCTGTTTCCAGGATTACGACATTCCCGGTACTGTCCGTTCGGTTATTTCGGCGGCTGTCAGCCATCTGCTACTCCGATTTATGCATAGGTAAGCGGCAACCAACCCTAGCAAATTTCGATGACAAAATGCCACTAGACAAAGCCATGTTCAAGTGCATACTACTGAGTATGTTGTTGATTAATGCGACTAGCGTCCATTTTTCGGCGCTTGGAGGATATAATTTTGGAAATAAACCCTAATTCAGCTGCGTCTGCGCGCCAAGCAGGCGCGGAAAGCCAGGTTCTGTACTCGGGCTGGATCAAGATCGATCAGCAGCTTGTGGATCGGTTTGCTGATGTGATCGATGATCATCAGTTCATTCACACGGACCCGGAGCGCGCTGCAAAGGAAAGCATCTTTGGCGGTACTATCGCACATGGCTTTCTGCTTCTAGGCTTGCTGACCAAACTCAGTCGCGAGGTATTGCCGGAAGTTGCAGCCGGTGCGGTCGAAATCAATTATGGCTTCGACAAGGTTCGCTTTCTGGCTCCGGTAAAAGTGGGGTCTTCTATTCGCGGCGTGTTCAATTCCAAATCGGTTCAGCCGAAGGGGAATGGTCAGCTCCAGACTCTTGGGGCGACGGTTGAAATCAAAGACGAAGCAAAGCCGGCACTTGCTGCTGACTGGCTTATTCTGACAGTAGGTTGAGGATCATATGGCCATTTCTTTCGAAAATCGCGTTGCAATCGTAACAGGTGCTGGTGGTGGGCTTGGGCGCGCTTATGCCCTTGAACTGGCAGCGCGGGGCGCAAAAGTCGTTGTGAACGATTTCGGCGGCAGCCGGGATGGAACAGGCGGCGCGTCTGAAGCGGCGGAAAAGGTTGTCGCGGAAATTCGCGCCAAGGGCGGCGTGGCTATTGCCGATGCTGGCAACGTCACGAAGTTCGAAGATATGCAGGCGCTGGCAAAGCGCGCTGTCGAAGAATTTGGCCGCATCGATACTCTCATCAACAATGCCGGCATCTTGCGCGATAAGAGCTTCGCAAAGATGGAAATGGCCGATTTTCGCGCTGTGGTTGACGTGCATCTCATTGGCTCTGCGAATGCGAGCCGCGCTGTGTGGGATGTCATGAAAGGCCAGAATTATGGCCGCATCCTTATGACAACGTCTACATCGGGGGTCTATGGCAATTTCGGTCAGTCCAACTACGGTGCAGCCAAGGCCGGGCTGGTTGGCCTGATGAATGTGTTGCATTTTGAGGGCGACAAGTACGACATCCACGTCAATGCAATTGCGCCAACGGCTGCCACACGCATGACCGGAGATGTGCTGGACGAAGAAATGCTGGTGCGCCTTGCACCGGAAAACGTCGTTCCGGCTGCTCTCTTCCTCGTCAGCGAACAGGCCCCGAGCCGCACCGTTCTTCTGGCAGGTGCAGGGACCGTGGCCCGTATGGCGATTGTTGAAAGCGAAGGCGTTTATCTGCCGAAAGGCGAACGTACGCCGGAAGCCGTCGCCGCTGCTTTCACAAAGATCGATGATATGACCAACTTTATCGAAACCGACGCCGGTTTGGCGCATGTTGACCGCATCATTGCAACGTCGAGGGCGAACGAGGTCGTCAAATGACGGTGCAAAAGCCGCGCCCGAAGGCTGAACCCCGGTCAGCCTATCGGGAGTTCTACGAGATGCAGACGCGCTGGAGTGACATGGACATTTACGGCCACGTCAATAACGTCGTCTATATGCAATATTGCGATGCAGCACTGAACCGGTCGTTGATCGCGGGAGGCGCTCTGGAGCTGAGTGGTTCCACGCCCATCGGCATCGTGGCGCGCAATTCAACGAATTATTTCTCCGAGATTTCCTATCCTGACAATGTCGTTGTCGGGGTGCGCGTCGAGCATATCGGTAACACAAGTTTGCTGTGGGGATTTGGCATCTTCAAGGATGGCGAAGAGCTGACGGCTGCTGTAAGTGAATATGTGCATGTCTATGTCAACCGAGACACACGACGACCTGTTCCGCTAACCCCGGAACTTAAAGAATTAGCCGAAAGGCTTTACGTTCCGGCATCAGTGGAGGAGCTCTGATGAGAGAAGCTGTAATCGTATCAACTGCGCGTACGCCGATTGGCAAAGCCTACCGCGGGGCTTTCAACGACACGACAGCCCCAGCGCTGGCAGGGCATGCAATTGCCGCTGCTGTCGAACGTGCAGGCATTGACGGTGCCGAGGTGGAGGATGTCGTTATCGGCGCGGCGCTTCAGCAAGGCACGACCCATATGAATATCGCCCGCACTTCCTTGTTGCGGGCTGGCCTTCCGGTTTCGGTGCCTGGCCAGTCGATGGATCGTCAATGCGCTTCTGGGCTCATGGCTATCGCGACAGCCGCCAAGCAGATTACGGGTGATGGCATGACGATTGCCATTGGCGGCGGCGTGGAGCAGATCTCGCTGGTGCAGAACGACCATATGAACGTCTATCGCTGGCGCGATCCTTGGCTAACGGAGCATCTGCCCGCCACCTATATGAGCATGATCGAGACGGCCGAGATCGTTTCGGCGCGCTATGGCGTCTCACGTGAGGCGCAGGACGAGTATGCGCTGCAATCGCAGCAACGCACGGCAGCAGCACAGGCAGCAGGCCGGTTGAACGCCGAGGTTGTACCGCTTCAGTCCACCATGCTGATCAAGGATAAGGTCACGGGGGAAATTTCCACGAAAATCATCGAGCTGGCCATGGACGAAGGCAATCGCCCTGAAACCACACTGGAAGGCTTGCGTGGATTGCAGCCTGTCTTTGCCGGTGGTCAGGTCATCGCGCAGGGCGGCTATATTACCGCAGGCAACGCCTCGCAGCTATCGGATGGTGCTTCCGCATCCGTGCTGATGGAAGCGAAGGAAGCGGAAAAGCGTGGCCTTTCGCCGCTCGGTATCTATCGCGGGATGGCCGTTGCTGGATGTGAGCCTGACGAGATGGGCATTGGTCCGGTTTATGCCGTGCCGAAACTGCTGAAGCAGCATGGCCTGACGGTTGATGATATCGATCTATGGGAGTTGAACGAGGCTTTCGCAGCGCAGGTGCTTTATTGCCGCGACAAGCTTGGCATCGACAATGAGAAGCTCAACGTGAATGGCGGCGCTATTTCGATTGGCCATCCTTATGGAATGTCGGGTGCGCGTATGACCGGGCACGCCCTCATTGAAGGCAAGCGGCGCAATGGACGTTACGTGGTGGTGACCATGTGCGTCGGCGGCGGCATGGGCGCAGCAGGCCTGTTCGAGATTTGTTAATGGAAACGAAAAAGGCCGGTTTGACCGGCCTTTTTTATGATCCCAACTGAGGCTCTATTAATATGCGGCTTTATAGATCGCCAGAGCGTCTGCCTCGGTTACCTTACGCGGATTGTTGACCAGAAGGCGGGTCTGTTTCATGGCGTCGCGCGCAAGTAGGGGCAGATCGTCTTCCGTGATATTCACTTCGCGCAATGTCTGCGGTACGCCAAGCTCACGGCTGAGACTTGCCAGCTTTTCAACAAAGGTTTCAGCGCGTTTCTCTGTAGACACGGCGCCAAGTTCCGGGAAAACATCGGCTGCAATTTCCGCGTAGATATGGCCCGCTTCCGGCAGGTTGAAACGCAATACATGTGCAAGCACGAGCGCATTGGACAGGCCGTGCGGAACATGGAAATGCCCACCAATCGGATAGGCGAGCGCGTGGACTGCAGCCACCGGAGAATTGGCAAAGGCCTGACCGGCAAGCAACGAGCCAAGCAGCATGGCAGCCCGTGCATCACGGTTCTGGCCATCAAAGACCGCTGTGCGGATATTGGAGCCAAGCAATTGCAGAGCGTTGCGCGCCAATGAGCGCGACAGGGGATTGTTGTTGGCAGACGCTGACGCATAGGCCTCAATGGCGTGCACCATCGCATCGATGCCGGTGGCGGCAGTTACCGCTGCTGGCAGACCCACGGTCAAATCTGCGTCGAGGATTGCCATGTCCGGCAGCAGGAGCGGAGAAACGACGCCCTTCTTTTCCGATGCACCCGTGGTGATGATCGAAATCGGTGTGACTTCCGACCCGGTGCCCGCTGTTGTAGGCACCAGAACAAGCGGGAGACGCGGACCGCGCGCTATGTTGACGCCGTAAATGTCGTTGAGCGTTTCACCGCTCTTTGCGATCAGGGCTGCAATCTTTGCAACATCCATTGAGGAGCCACCGCCAATGGCGAGGACACCTGTCGCTTCATGTGCCAGGATGTGATCTTTCAGCGCGAGAACATTGCTTTCTGGCGGATCAGCCTGCACGTCGTCAAAGATCGAAACGGCAATGTCTGCCTGTTCCAGCGCATTTATTGCAGGGTCCAGAAGTCCGAGCTTGCGCAATCCCTTGTCAGTCACGATCACAACGCGCTTGCCCAACAGGTGTCCGGCAATATCGGCGATCTTCGCCAGACCACCGGTCTGCAGCACGATGGACGGCGTTGTGTTGAAAACGAAATTTTCCATGTGTTCAGTTCTTTCGATTTATCGGTGTCGAGCTTCTGCAAATCAACTTGCGCGCTTCACCTTCAACTCGCGATCGATCGTGTTTCCGGTAACCCCTTCGCTGCGCAAAATATGCTTCTGGATTTTACCGCTGGACGTCTTTGGAAGAGATTCCAAAATCCGTACATAACGCGGCACCATAAAGCGGGGCAGGCGGCCTGCAAGAAAATCCAGCAATTCATCGGCGACAATTTCCTGTCCTTCCACCGGCGTTACGGCGATCAGGACTTCATCTTCGCTCAACTCGCTTGGGACTGCGATAGCCGCGCATTCCTTGACAGCGTCGTGAAAAAGAACTTCGGCCTCCAAAGCGAAAGACGAGATATTTTCGCCGCGTCGGCGGATCACATCTTTCAGACGGTCAACAAAGAAATAAACGCCGTTTTCGTCCTTGCGAAAGCTGTCCCCGGTGTGAAACCAGCCATTACGCATGGCTTCGACGGTGGCTTTCGGATTGTTGTAATAGCCTTTCATCAAAACCCATGGGCGGTTGGAGCGAATGACAAGTTCACCAGCCGTGCCATCCGGCACTTCGATGTCGTTTTCGTCGACGACACGCAACTGATACCAGGGGCGCGGCTTCCCCGCGATGCCCTTTTGCGTAATGCCAGGACCGGCAACAAGCGGACTGGCGATTTCGGTCATGTTGTAGATGGTCCATGCCTCCACGCCGAATCTCTCGGCGAATAATGGACCATCTTCGCCAAATGGCGTGATGAAGGCACGACGCAGCGGGTGGTTGCGATCATCCGATGAAACCGGCTGTTTCAGGAGGAAACTGGCCATCACACCGAGCAACAGACAGTAGGTCGAGTTTGTTTCCCGCACTGCTTGCCAGAAATGCTGCGTTTTGAACTCGCGCATCATACCAATCGATAGTCCGCGCGCCAGCATCGCATAGACATAGAGTGTTGAACCGCAATGGAAGATCGGACCGCAGATCATGCAACGGTCCGTTTCATCGACGCAATCAAAGGCGTCTGGACCCATCGTATAAAGCTGCACATAAGAGGTCACGACACCCTTGGCATTGCCCGTCGTACCCGACGTGTACATGATGGCAAGCGTGTCCCATGGCTCAATCGGCGTGTCGAGAACGAGTTCGGTCTCACTAACGGTTCCCACGTCAGTCAAAGGCAGGATTTCCACGCCAGAGATGGCGTGGTTTACGGCACCTTCAACCACCAAGACTTTACGCAGTTTGCCCGGAGCGACATCCTGCAATCGTTCTACCAGATCGGCGTGCGCGACCATAAGTGGCGCATCGGCGTCATCCAGAATATGTTCCAGCGGGCGCCCGAGGGCTGCGGTGTTGATCGGCACATAGACCGCGCCGATGTAATTGATGGCGAACCAGGTGGTGAGTAGGTCCGGCCCGTTGCCCATAAAACAAAGGACGTGATCGCCGCGTTTCACGCCGTGGAATTGCAGCGTCGCTGCACGCTGGCGAACGCGGTCCCGGGTCGTTTTGTAATCCCATTCGGTCGATGGCCAAAAATGCACGAATGGTGCTGTGGGGCGCTCCGCTGCATATTGATCGAGAAGATATCGCAACACGGAATGGTTGCGGTCGAGCGCACGCTGGTCTGGCGTCATATTCTGAATTCCTCCTACCCGGGCCGCAACTAAACCTCAAAAGAGGGCAGTTGCAAACCTATTTGGAATATGCAACATACTCGGTAGTATGTCAAAGCGAAAACATCTGGGAGGATGGAAATGGCCATAGTCGATATCCAGCGCGAAGGACCGATTGCGGTGACGCGCTATGACCGTGGCGGCAAGGCCAATGCTCTCAATGAAGAAGCGATCAAGGCACTCATAGAAGCGGCAGATGAGTTATCGGCGGATGACACGGTTCAGGTCGTTATCATCACTGGTACCGAAAGTCGCTTTTCGGGTGGCGTCGATCTGAAGGACGATAATCTGTGGCGCAACAATGCGGACGCCGTTTCTCGTCACACGGCGATGTCGCTCGGCGGCGTCATGTGTGATCGGTGGCGATTGTTGCCGCAGATCACCATCGCAGCGGTCGAAGGCCCAGCCGTTGGTGGCGGCGGCATTCTCGCGTTGGCGGCTGATTTTCGCGTTATGGCTGACGGCGCATTCTTTCAGTTTCCCGAAGTCCGTCTGGGCATGACGCTGGGTTGGGGCGGTTTGCCCCTCCTGTCGTCGCTTATCGGTCCGACGCGTGCGAAGCGCGCGCTTTTCGCCAATGAGCGGATCGGCGAGCAGGACGCGCTCAATATGGGGCTTTGCGACAAGATTGCGCCTGCGGGTGGCGCGGTCGAAGCTGCAAAACTTTTCGCGCAGACAATTGCGGAATGCCCGCCTTTAGCCCTGCGGATGACCAAGAGGGCCATTGATCAAGAACACCGCGCCAATTGGGCTGCACCCTATGAAGCAGACCAGTTTTATCTGGCGAGGCTGATTGCAGAAAGCAAAAGCCAGTCGGGCTGACACCGTTATTATTTGGGAGGAGGAAAACCATGACAATGAAATCAATGATGCTTTCGGGTGCATTTGCCGCAATGATGCTTGCGAGCCCGGCTTTGGCGGAGCCGGTTCGGCTGGGTGTGCTGACGGACATGTCCGGCATGAATTTCGATCTTGCTGGCGAAGGCTCGGTCGTTGCGGCCAAGATGGCTGTGGAGGATTTCGGGGGCAAGTTGAATGGGGAGCCCATCGAAGTCATCGTCGGCGATCATCAGAACAAGCCGGATATAGGTTCCACGCTGGCGCGCAGCTGGATTGACGAGAAGAATGTTAAAGCGATTATCGACGTGCCGACATCGTCGGTCGCCATGGCAGTTCAAGAAATCACGCGCGACAAGGACGTGGCTTTCCTGGCATCCACCGCAGGTTCCTCGGACCTGACGGGCAAAGCCTGCTCGCCAACGACGGCGCAGTGGACCTGGGATACTTATTCTCTTGCCAATGGCACCGGTCGCGCCATGACGCAGGAAGGCGGCAAGAAGTGGTACTTCATTACCGTTGACTATACCTTTGGTCATGCCCTCGAACGGGATACGACAGAAGCTGTCAAGGCAAGCGGCGGTGAAGTTGTGGGTTCTGTCCGTCATCCACGCGAAACCACTGACTTCTCATCTTTCCTGCTTCAGGCGCAAGCATCGGGCGCCGACGTGATTGCTCTTGCCAACTCGTCGGGTGATACGATGACGGCGCTCAAGCAAGCCAATGAATATGGCATTACTCAGGGCGGCCAGAAGATCGCGGGCATGCTGCTGTTTCTCTCCGACGTCCATAGTGTCGGCCTTGAAACGGCAAAGGGCCTGACGCTCACCACCGGGTTTTACTGGGATTATGATGACCAGACCCGCGCCTGGTCGAAGCGGTTCGGCGAACGGATGAACGGCAAAATGCCGACGATGGTTCATGCTGGCGTTTATTCCGCTGTCATGAATTATCTCAAAGCCTCCGAGGCGGCAAAGTCTACCAGTGGTAAGGTAGTGCTCGACAAGATGCGTACGATGGATATCAACGACTTCTTCGCCCGCAATGCGAAGCTGCGTGCAGACGGTCGTATGGTACACGACATGTATCTTGTTCAGGTCAAATCACCTGAAGAATCCAAAGGACCATGGGACTATTACAAAGTTCTGCGCACCATTCCGGGCGACGAAGCGTTCCGTCCGCTCGATAAGGGCGGCTGTCCATTGGTAAAGCAGTAAGAGGCTGATTGGATGGAAGCTTCGACTGTGAGAGATACGGCTCTGCGTGAGGCAGGGCCGTCTGGTTCGGACAATTCGCGGCAGGGTTCTGGGCGTCATGTTTTGTCGGCGCGGGGACTAGGTAAGTCGTTTGGCGGCTTTTACGCGGTGAAGAATGTCGATCTTGATGTGGAACATGCCCGTGTTCATGCGCTGATCGGCCCGAACGGGGCTGGCAAGACGACGGTGTTCAATCTCCTGACCAAGTTTTTGCAGCCGACAAGCGGCGAGATCACGCTTCTGGGCGAAACGATCACCAAAACCGATCCGGCCAAAGTGGCGCGGATGGGGCTGGTGCGCTCGTTCCAGATTTCGGCCACCTTCCCGCATCTGACTGTGCTGGAAAACGTCAAGGTGGCGTTGCAGCGCCCGAATGGCCTTGCCACGCAGTTCTGGCGCGCGCTCTCGGCGCTGGATCGGCTGGACGCGCAGGCAATCGAGCTTCTGGAACGCGTCGGCCTTGCCGATGCCCGTCATGCACTGGCTGCCGATCTCTCCTATGGCCGCAAGCGCGCGCTGGAAATCGCCACCACACTGGCGCTCGATCCGAAAGTGCTGCTGCTCGATGAGCCGATGGCCGGCATGGGCCATGAAGACGTCCACACCATTGCAGCCCTCATTGCCGATGTCGCGAAGGATCGCGCCGTTTTGATGGTGGAACACAATCTCAAGGTGGTGGCCGATATCGCCCACCATGTCACGGTGCTGCAACGCGGCGAGATCCTCGCCTCCGGCAGCTATGCCGACGTCTCGAAGGACGAGCGCGTGCGCACCGCCTATATGGGAACCGAACATGAATAAAGGCCAACCGCTCCTGTCCGTGCGCGGACTGAATGCCTGGTATGGCGAAAGCCATGCCCTGCATGGCGTCGATCTCGACATCTGGCCGGGCGAAACCATCACGCTTCTGGGCCGCAACGGCGTCGGCAAGACGACAACCTTGCGCGCCATCATGGGCATCATCCGCAAGCGCACCGGCACGATCACGCTGGACGGTCGGGATATCATGCGCGTGCCCTTGCACCGCATTGCCCATGCGGGTCTGGGCTTCGTACCGGAAGAACGCGGCATCTTCGCCACGCTCAGCGTGCATGAGAACCTGTTGCTGCCGCCGGTCGTCGCAAAAGGCGAGCAGAGCCTGATGTCATTGGACGAGATTTACGCGCTTTTCCCGAACCTGCATGAACGGCGCAACAGCCCGGGCACCAAACTGTCGGGCGGCGAACAGCAGATGCTGGCCATTGCGCGCATCCTGCGCACCGGCGTGAAGGTGCTGCTGCTGGACGAGCCGACCGAAGGTCTGGCGCCTGTCATCGTGCAGCGCATCGGCGATGTGCTGGTGGAACTGAAGAAGCGCGGCATGACCATCCTGCTGGTCGAGCAGAACTTCCGCTTTGCCGCCAAGGTCGCAGACCGCTTCTATCTCATGGATCATGGCGTGGTGACGGAGAACTTCCCGACCGCCGAGCTGCCCGACCGCATGGCAGCCCTGAACGAAGCCTTGGGAGTCTGACATGACAATGATCTTCGGTATTCCCCTGCAGGCGCTTCTCGGGCAGTTACTGGTTGGCCTCATCAATGGCTCGTTCTACGCCATGCTGAGCCTTGGCCTTGCCATCATCTTCGGGCTGTTGCGCATCATCAATTTTGCCCATGGCGCACAATATATGCTGGGCGCTTTTGTCGGCTATCTGCTGTTGAGCTGGCTTGGCATCGGCTATTGGCCAGCGCTTGTTCTGGCTCCGATCATCGTCGGTCTCGGCGGGGCGATCGTCGAGCGCGTGGCGCTGTCACGGCTTTATAATCTCGATCCGCTCTATGGCCTGCTCTTCACCTTCGGCCTGGCGCTCGTGATCGAAGGCACGTTCCGCTATTATTATGGCGCTGCCGGACAGCCCTATGCGGTGCCGCCATCGCTTGCTGGCGGGCATAATCTCGGCTTCATGTTCCTGCCGAACTATCGCGCCTGGGTGGTCGTGGCCTCGCTGATCATCTGCCTTGGCACCTGGCTTCTGATCGAAAAGACCAAGCTTGGCGCTTATTTGCGCGCCGCCACCGAAAACCCAACACTGGTCAAAGCCTTCGGCATCAATGTGCCGCTGCTTCTCACCTTCACCTATGCGCTGGGTGCGGGTCTTGCAGGCGTTGCCGGCATCATGGCGGCCCCGATCTATCAGGTCAGCCCGCTGATGGGCTCCAACATCATCATCGTGGTTTTTGCCGTGGTGGTTGTCGGCGGCATGGGATCGATCCTCGGCGCCATCATCACCGGCTATGTGCTGGGGCTGGCCGAAGGGCTCACCAAGGTCTTCTATCCGGAAGCCTCCAGCATCGTCATCTTCGTTATCATGGCTATCGTTCTTCTGGTGCGACCCGCCGGACTGTTCGGGAAGGAGGCCTGATATGGCTGATACCGCTCTTAAAGCAACGGCTGCAAGCCATGGTGCTGCTTCATCCCGCAAGCCTGCGATCAACAGCCTGTCGGCCATAATCCTCGTCATCGCCATCGTCGCACTGGCCGCCGCACCCTTCGTGGTCTATCCGATCTTCCTGATGAAGATGCTGTGCTTTGCGCTGTTTGCCTCTGCCTTCAATCTGCTGCTTGGCTATACCGGCATTCTCTCGTTCGGCCATGCGGCCTTCTTCGGGGGCGCGGCCTATATCACCGCGCATACGGTGAAGGAATGGGGCGTGACGCCGGAAGTGGGGCTGATCCTCGGCGTTCTTGCCGCTGCAGCGCTTGGCCTCGTCATCGGCTATCTGGCCATTCGCCGTCAGGGCATCTATTCGACCATGATCACGCTTGCGCTGTCGCAGATGTTCTTCTTCTTCTGCCTGCAGGCGGCCTTCACCCATGGCGAGGACGGCTTGCAGGGCGTGCCGCGCGGATATCTGTTCGGCTTCATTGATCTCAACAACCAGATGAACATGTATTACTTTGTGCTGGCCGTGTTCGTGCTTGGGGTCTTCGCCATCTGGCGCATCACCAACTCGCCCTTCGGCATGATCCTGAAATCGGTGCGCGAGAACGAAAACCGCGCCATATCGCTCGGCTATTCCGTCAATCAGTACAAGCTGGCCGCATTCGTCATGTCGGCAGGCCTTGCGGGCCTTGCAGGCGGCATGAAGGCACTCGTCTTCCAGTTTGCAACGCTGACCGATGTCGGCTGGCAGATGTCGGGCGAGGTCATCCTGATGACGCTGCTTGGCGGCATCGGCACGCTGATCGGACCCATCGTCGGCGCCGCCTTCGTCGTCGCCCTCCAGAACTATCTCGCAACATCCGACTTCCCAGTCACAATCGTCACCGGCCTCATCTTCATGGCATGCGTCATCCTCTTCCGTAAAGGTATCGTCGGAGAGTTCTATGCCT
>NZ_JBQEPD010000014.1:5000-104672 GCF_052045675.1 Brucella sp. 22210 | reverse complement strand
TCGCCTTCGTCATCGACGCATTCGACCGCGAAATCATCGCCTGGACGGCGGTTGCCAATGCAGGCATTTCCGGCTCAGACGTGCGTGACATGATGTTGGAGGCGGTCGAGAAACGCTTCCATGCAACACGAGCCCCGCATGCTATCGAGCATCTCTCTGACAATGGCTCGGCTTATACCGCGCGGGACACGAGGCTGTTTGCTCAAGCACTCAATCTGACGCCCTGCTTCACGCCCGTGGCCAGCCCGCAGTCGAACGGAATGTCCGAGGCATTCGTTAAAACCCTGAAGCGGGATTACATCCGTATCTCGGCACTACCGGACGCCGAAACGGCGCTCCGTCTCATCGATGGATGGATTGAAGACTATAATGAAATTCATCCCCATTCCGCGCTCAAGATGGCTTCCCCTCGGCAGTTCATCAGGGCTAAATCAACCTAGCCGACGTGTCCGGCGAAACGGGGTGCACTCCACGCGCCGTTTATGCTCCGCGTATCGCCGACGAGGGTTGGAAGATAACCCAATGTAAATGGATTTCTCTTCTCCTTCGATTGCATAAATATACCGATCAACTTGACTTAATTTATCCTTCATATGAGCCTTACATTGCTCAAGAACATTATATCGAATGGCCGCAGTATACGCGGCAATATTGCGCGATCGAAATTCCCGAACGCTCTCGTATTGAAGGGCAACCCGAATAATTTTCTCAGCAGTCCACGACTCGTTCTGGGGAGTCATGTGCTGACAGAAAAAATCTAAACCCCTTTTGTGCCTTCGTGCGGCTGTATATGCTGCTGTCCCATGGTCGTGGAATTGTGCTCGCGTCTCATAATTAAGTGCTTCAGCCAAAATTTTATCTTCTGTCCATTTAGCCATTAAGCCACCCTCCCCAGCCAATCCTGGTTATCATTGGCCGCAACATACTTACCCGCTTCATTGCCCCACTATGACCAGCCCGGCCACGCTTGGCGTGCGAACAGCTCAAGGTACGGACCGTCCACAAGCCGCTCGATGCGCTCATAGTGCTCATCAGGCTTTCGGCTATGCTCACGACGGGGTGCCTTGATCAGCGAGCGCACACCTTTGCTAAGACGTCGCGGCTTTCCTCGCTTGAACAAGTGGCAGATTTCAACTTCCTGCCGGGTCCAATAACCCATTCCCATGCGCCCCTTGTCCCAGACAAAAGCCACGCTGACAGGACGGAATCCCCACGATGCAGCAACATCGAAAGCTTCACGCTGCAGATGTGAAACGGTCCACATGAACAGCAAACAATCGCTGGCGCATACCTGTTCGACAGGTAGCGCCTTGATATCGTCAAGCGACATCACGCTGTAAGGCTGGCAACCTCTAGCCGGCGCGACGTTCTTTTTGCTGTAGGTTCTAAATGCCCATGGCGGGTCCGCAAGGACGCAGCCGAAAGGCCCGCTCGGTAGCGGCTCATTCATCCTCATCTCCTGGTGTTTCGTGGTGGTAACCCGCCAGTTGGTGGCTGGCGGGGTGGTTGTTATAGGCTGGGTGCGCCACCGTGGCCGTTGGCGCAGCATATGCCGGACAGAGTCATGAACTGCGGCTCTCCGCATTCAGCGCAATTCTTCTGACCGCCGCATTGCTGCACAGCA
Source organism: Brucella sp. 22210 (assembly GCF_052045675.1). Lineage (NCBI taxonomy): Bacteria > Pseudomonadati > Pseudomonadota > Alphaproteobacteria > Hyphomicrobiales > Brucellaceae > Brucella > Brucella sp. 22210. Next base: position 103,048 of record NZ_JBQEPD010000014.1, on the reverse strand, counting down.
GCAATCGGGCTGTAAATGTCGGGGAACCAGTCGTCATAGGTGGCGACGTCAATCATTGCGTCCGCCAGCGATTCAGTTTCTTGCCAATAGGCGTGGTAGTCAGGCTCGTCCTGTGGGCCTAGTGCGGCCATCCACGGTGCGTAGCTCACGCCGCCCTCACGGTAATTGTCTCACCGCCAACTCGCAGCACCGCACCCGGTACATCTTCGCCAGCATCAAGCGCCGCCTTTATCGCCGTTTTGTCGGGCTCGCGCTTCATCTTCACGACGTTGTCAGGAAGCAGGCTTTCGTCCACAATCTCAACCCCGGCGCGCCCTTTGCCGACCGACACAGTTGCTTCCGGTAAGCTCACCTTGTTCAAGTCAGCGGCTTTCAACAGACGCAGTAGCAGCGCACGCATTGCGTCCTTGCGTCTGCTGTATCGATCCTTTCGCGCGGCCAATTCCTTGGCACGCTCGCCAATAGCAAGCGCCATGCTGTTGGCATCGCGCTCGATTGCCAGTATCTTACCGAGCACGCGGTAGGCGTCAGTCTCGCCTTCGATTGTGTCGGCGCGCAGTTCGTCATCTTCTGCCAGTTCGGGGTATGCCGCAACCAAGTCGGCGAATTCCCGTTCCAGCACGGTAACATCATAGGCCAGATAGTTCTGCGCTTTCGCGTTGTCGGCTTTGTTCTGCATTGTTACTCCTCGTGTCGGTGGTTGGTATTGCTGCGATAAGCAGCGGTAGGTAAGTTAACACGCCTCGCGGCGTATCCCGTTAACGGGTTGTCAAAACGGAATATCGTCGTCCAATATTTCAGCCAGCCCAGCAGACACGCGGCCATAATTCTCCGCCGGCTCATTGTCGTTGCTCGCCTCCGGCACGTTATCATTGGCCGCGCCCGGCATGGCGTCGACCACTTCCCAGTATTTGCCGTTCGGCTTCACGACAATCTCTGCGGTTGCCAGCAATTCGTTCTGTCGCTCCATGAATTCCAGCACGGTTTTGGGGAACGGTGCCTGACCGCCGTGCTTTCGCCACCACCTGTCTGACTTAGACTTAAAGAAGCCGGTATGCGCAGGGCCGAGCCATTCATTGATGGGCGACATTCCAACCCAGTAAGACACCTTCACGCTGTCCTGCTTGCCGCCCTTGCCTTCGTGGTATGCAAAGGTGCGCCGTTCCACCTGACGTGTGCTGGCGTTGTCCTTCGACAACATCGGCACGTCTTCGGCCTGCGCAGATATCTTCGGCGTTTCATCAACCGGGAATTCATACCCGCAATCCGGGCAGGTGTGCAGCGAGGCATGTATCAGCGAGCCGCAGCCTACTAGACCACGATCGTCAGGATCTTGCGGACACTGCTTGACCGGCGCCTCCCCGTCGCCCTTCTTCATTCCGGGTGGTGTGACAGCATCGATCGGACCGTGCTTACGAACGACGCCCGCGAAATCCAGAAACAGGCAGTTTTCCTTGCCGGGATAAAGACGCAGGCCACGACCCGCCATCTGGACATAAAGGCCCGCTGATAAGGTGGGGCGACAAAATGCGACCAAGTCGATGATCGGCAGGTTCGTGCCGGTTGTCAGTACCGAGTTATTCGTCAATGCGCGGATCTTGCCAGCCTTGAAGTCAGCCAGAATCCGGTCGCGCTCACCGGTCGGAGTGTCGCCGGTCACTGTCTCACAGCTAAAGCCTCTACTGCGAATTTCATCCCGCATATGTCGGGCGTGTTCAACGCCGCTGCAAAAGCAAAGCCAAGCCTTACGCTCCGCACCTGACGCAGTGCCATATGTGACGATCTCGTCGACAACGGAGGCCGTGATATCGTCCTTGTCGATGGCCGCTTGCAGCGCGTTCTGCTTGTAATCGCCGCCCTGCTTACCGACGCCAGATAAGTCGAATGCGGTTGCCATACCCTTGGAAATAGGACGGCAGAGATAGCCTTCCTCGATCATTTCGCCGATCGGCTTTTCAAAGCAGACGTCGTCGAAAAGTGCGCCGTCACCTTCCGTCAAAAGCCCCTCGCCCAAGCGATAAGGTGTGGCCGTGAGACCTACCAGCTTCAGGTCAGGATTGATGGCACGCAGGCCCTCGATAAGCTTGCCATACTGCGTTTCCGAATTGCGTGGCATCAGGTGTGCTTCATCGACCAGAACGACATCGATATGGCCGATCTGCTCTGCCTTGTTTGCGATGGTCTGCACGCCGCCGAAAACGATCTGCGCCTTCGCATCCCGACGACCTACGCCGGCCGAAAAGATACCCGCGGGCGCAAACGGCCAGATGTTCAGCAACTCCTGATAGTTCGAGAGAATGAGCTCGCGAACATGTGTCACGACGAGCACGCGCATGTCAGGCCAGCCTTCGATTAGCTCCTTGCAGATCGTGCCCAGCACGAGGCTCTTGCCGCCGCCCGTCGGAAGCACGATAAGAGGCGAGCCAGGTTGTTCGCGCCAGTAGTCATAAAGGCCGTCAACTGAGGCGCGTTGATAATCGCGTAAGGTTAGCATGTCTTCTGAACCATGGTCCTTTGAAACTTGGGTCGCCATCACGTCTGCAATTGCAGCAGTTTCATCTGTGGCGTTTTCTGGTTGGTCCGCCTTCCAGTCAAAACGACAGGCTGACGCGGTTTTCGGCGATGTTCCTGCGTCTTTCGGGCTCTATCAGGAGCCAGCCAAAGAAATATCTTCGTTGTCAGACGCGACTTTTGAGATTGTGAATCACAATCGTCAGGCCCTGTTGCTGCACTCTCTTTCCATGGAATTTCCAGATGGGGTTGAGGTTATGCAGGCCCACGAAAGTACTGTCTCACTAATTCGAGACATCATTTCACAGCTTAGAAATAAACAGTCCGCGTACACTTTTGACATCCCGCACAGGATTCGTGGTTGCGGGGCCAACAGCGAACCACATCTGTTCACAATTCCGTTCAAGTGCAGATGGATCGACTACGAGAAGAAAAAATTTCCCTTCTCCTTGTATTTCAAGTGCGAGTACTCGTACGAAGGAAAGCCTGATAGGCATTTCGGATATCCTGGCGTAAGAATAATTCCACCTGACCATAGGCTAGACTGAGTCACCCCTCACCCCATCCACCCAAATCTCACCCGTCGCCAGTCGATAAGTAACAGTCTCCGCAACCTCATCGGCATCGATCTGCTCGCCATTTATCAGCCCCGGCAGATAGAGGTGAGCCGGGCAGCCGTCGCGTTGCTCGTCGATCGACAAAGGCTTGTTCCAGCGCGCGCATGACATGTGGCAGTCACCGCCATGTTCTGGCTGAACATGAAGACAGGTGCGGCAGTTCACGCGCGGCTGCACGCCTTCGTGGCAGACGCCACGGTGTTTGCAGAACATGCAGCCGAAGAACTCCGGGTCTTCACTGACACGGCTGGGCGGTTCGTCCGAAAACACGATGCGTTCGCAGCGTGCCAACAGCCGAAGGCAGAACTCGACGTCGTATTCAATCCGCTCGGCATAGAGTGTATCGGTGTTCTTGCACGACGCCAGATACAAGCAGCGCGTCAGACCGAAATCGTGCATTCCTAGCTGGCACTGGGCATAATGCAACGGCTTGGCTTTCTGGCAGCCGTGCTTCTGTAGTTCCTTGATGCCCTTCTCGTTGCTCGACTTAAATTCTAGTAGATGCTCAGTCTTCGGCGCTTCGGGCACGCCCATTGCCTTACCGTCGCACTTGCCCCGGACGAACCCCGAGACGAGCCTGATTTTGTCCTGTTGCCCGTAGACGTCGACGCCAATGCGTTCGAGGTCAGCGACCAAGCGATCTTCCTCGATATTACCCGTGGCGAACAGGCGAAGCTGGCGGCCCGAATGAACCTCGTGCGCCGACACCCAGCGGAAATTGAACCAAAGGGCTCTGTCACATTCTGTGCCAGCCTCGCCAACGCTGATACCCCACGAGTCCCAGGACTTAGCCTGGGCCTCGTAAGCTGCGTAGATGGCGCGGACCGTGCTGGATTCTGCTTTTGGGAGGGGGGCCATTACGCACCCCCGCCTTCCAGCAACAGAAATTCCTTCTGCGGATCAAACCATTCGTCTTTGATGATATTGCCTATATGGGTCACACCAGAATGGCTCGCGATTACCCGGCAGGCTTTACCCTTAAGATCTGACCACTTTTCTACGCCGACAACATCCATAACGCGTCGGATGAAAACGCCACCGTAATTGCCTGCGCCGGGATAATGCGGTGAAGTCGGATGCTGGCAAAGAACATATCCGCCAAAACCTTGACCAGCACCGCCGTAGTTCAGGTGAACCCATGCGCTCAGCACGCCATGATCGGCAGTGGAAAGGATGGCATCAGTAATGATTGCGTTCTTGGTTTCAGCCATCAGGAAATCACCTCCAACTCGCGCAACAGGCATTTGACGAACGGCATCAAGCTGGACGCCTCGTGGATTTCGACTTCGTATTCGCCATCTTCTGAAATCGCGATCTCGGTCACGGCTTCATGACGCAGCGCATATTCAATGGCGTTGAAGATCGTGGGTTCGGGGATTGTCACTGCCATCCCCTAAACCCTCAGAGGCATCAGCACGGCAGTCCATTCGCCCTCGCCTTTGACGACAGCAGGCGAGCCTGCATCGCTGAGGGCAAAGCGCACGCTCAGTTCGTCCAGAGCGCCAAGCATGTCGTTGACGTACCGGGCGTTAAAGCCGATTTCCAAAGGCTCGCCTTCGAACTCAATCGAAACTTCATCGCTGGCCTTGTCAGCCAGCATCAGCCGCAGCACATCGCCGACGGCGAACTTCACAGCGCGCGATTTGTCGTCTGCAACAGCGGCGACACGCTCGACCGCCTTGATGAGAGCTTGACGGTCAACGGTAAGCACGTTGCTATTGCCGGTAGGAATGACGCGCACATAGTCGGGAAACGTGCCGTCGATCAGCTTTGACGTGATAACCGTCGGGCCAGACCTGACACGCACCTTGTTCTGCGACAGTTCAACCGTAACCGCACCTTTCGGCAGTAGACCGACCAGCTTGCGCGGCAGGATCACGCCGTATTCCAACGTGCCTTCCGGGCCGGTGTTTCGCATTAGCCGGTGCCCGTCGGTTGCGACAGCAACCAAGCGGCCGTCAACGGTATGGAGATAAACGCCAGCTAGGTAATAACGGGTTTCTTCCGTCGAGATGCAGTGCACGCACGGCGCAACAAGCGCTGCCAGATCAAGCTCCAGCGTCGTGTCGAACTTCCCTGCGCTGAAGGACGGAAAGTCTTCGGCGGGCAAGACGTCGAGTTTATACCGGCTGCGACCCGACGCGACGGTAAGGCGGCCTTCATCTAAGGCAAGGGTAACGTCACCCATCGCGCGCTTTGCGATGTCCGCAAGCATCTTGCCGGGAACAGTCACGCTCCCCGGCTGGCAGTCGAGCACCGGGAGACTGGTCGTTATCTCCACATCCAGATCGGTGCCGGTCAGGCGCAACTGCCCGTCCTCGACCGCCAAGAGAACGTTGGCGAGAATAGGAATTGAATTGCGGCTTTCGATAGCCCGCGTAACGGTTGCCAAGGCGTGCGCGAGCTGTGAGCGGTCAATGCTGACTCTCATCAAAGTCTCCTCGTGTTTGGTGGTAGAAGGCGCGGTTGGTAGCCGCGCCTGTTTGGTTTAGGCAGCCAAAGGCCAGCCACCCTCGTCGAGTTCAGGCAGGACGAATTCGACGCCGTTGAGATTTGCGATATGCGCCAGCAGCGCTTCTGCAGTGCTCGGCATGTTGTCGTTCGCAGGCTGCACCCACGGCTCGCTTTCGGCGTCGTCGACGGTCAGGGCGTCAATTGCCGCCTCTATGGTGAAGGGTTTGTCTTCGTTGCCGAGAACAACCTTGTCGCCGTAGGCGCCGCCAATCTGGTCTTTCAGATCGTCCCATGTGTCGATTTTCACGCCACGAACTGCCAGTGCGATCTTCATCATATCGCCTTTGCCGATCGTGTAGCCGCGCTGCTGGTACTTCAGAACGCGTGTTGACGAAGCTAGCGGATATCGCGTTCCAGAGTTGAATTTCAGGAACCGCTGGCTGTTGTGCTTCAGGAAGTCCGGATGAAAAACAAAGCCGGAGTCGGGATGCTTTTCGCCAAGCGTGACACGTGAACCTCCCCTCCATTCGATTTTCTCCCCAGTATCCAAATCCACAGCACCCATGCAGACGGTGAAATCGAATGCCTTGAAGATATCTTCGGCAGCCGGAAAGAAGTCGAAATACATCAACTGGGCGATATTGTTGCTTTGGTCGGCAAACGTTACCGCCCGCTTGCTGGCCGCGACACACCATAGGCCTTCCTCATATGCGTCATAAACGGCACGCTCAAACGCCCGACGTGATTTGAAGTAAAGATCAACGTCATTGATCTTCGCCCCGGTGAAAACGCTCGTCACAGCGCCACCAGCTACAAAAGCGCCGTCAAAGCGTATTGGCAGCGCGGCATCGATCTGTCTGCGCTCCGCTTCATAAGCCATGCGTATCTCCTCGTGTTTGGTTCGGTACGGTGGTTGCTACCGGCGCCTTCGCGCCAGTAGCGGGTTGGTTAGCTCAACCCCAAGGTCGCTTCTTGCCTGCCGCAGCAGCAGCAGCCGGTGCAGGCTTGTTGCTGTTTGCCGCATCCGGTCGGTTGTCATTGGCCGGAAGGGCCTGCGCTACAGGCTGGTTGGTGTCGATTGAAGGCTGGGGGACGTTGCCTTCGTCGGGATAGTAATAGCGCTTTATCTCGGCGCGGGCTGGATACTGGCCATCCTTCGATGCCTTTCCGAGACCAATCTTTGCCGTGAACGTCTTGAAATGCAGTTCTTCGGAATCCTCGACTTCCGAAACACCAATTGCCCGGCAAAGGCTCGCGAACTGACGCTGGCCGATCTCTTGCGCCTGAGTGCTTTTGTTTTCGAGGTTGTAATTGTTGAAGAGCTTGCGCTTCGCGTACTCCTCCGGGCGGATAACGACCATTGTCGTCTTCAAGATGGTGCCCGTTCCGTCCTTCGTGGCGGCTACTTCGCTGGCCTCGATTTCCAGCTCATAGTCACCGTTCGGCAGCTCCGAGTAATCGGACTGTGTCGTGTCGTGTTTGGTCGCATCAAATGTTGAGCCAAGTCTGGCCATCTATAAAATCCTCGTGTGGGTGTGGTGCGGTTAGATATTCGTTACGGATGTTTAACTATTAACCATTTTCTTCTCATGGTAATTCGCTGCCGCGTAAGTAATCAGGGGAGGAGGATTACTTTGCGCCGCCGCTCCGCGCGCTCCGTCCGCAGCGGAGCGGCGTCTTTTACTTAATACAGCAACGTTGAGGTTTGAGCGCTTAAGCCTTCGCCCGATGAATGGCCGGGCGGAAGAACCCGCCGATGAAACCGAGCGAAGCGCCTATCTGCCACATCGCAAGGCCCGCCGCGTTGATGCCAACGGCGGCAAGGAAGGCGTGGATTGTTTCTGCGAAAAACAGGCCTACAACCCAGCCGACAAACGCGCCGCCGAGAACGCCGATGAGCGGTGCGAAAAAGAGGATGGCTGCGATTGCGACAAGGCCAGCTAGAGCTTTTTCCATTAGGCGGCGTCCTTGTTGACAGACAATGCCTTCGCCTTTGCAGCGGCTTCGCCCTTTGTTGGGAACAACAATGGGCTGTTACCCTCAATGACATGCGCCCATTTGCCATATTCAACGTTCACTTGAATGCCAAACAATGGCTCGAGCGTTGTGGTATCCACCCATTGATGAACACGGTGCTTACGGCCTTGCATTGCTGCACTGAACTGCACCGCCATCACGCCGCCTCCATCTGATCATTGTCGTTGGCAACCGGCCAGAACTTGGCAATATCGGTGAAACCCTGCCCTTTGCGGTAAACAACGCTGTCCGGCATCGAATAGCGGTTTTTGGCGTTGAAACCTGCCGCCTCGTTGAAGTGCACCTGGCGCTCTTTGCCGCCCTCGGCGTGGCTAACCTTCGTCTGGCGCGCCACTTCTTTTTCCTTGATGGAGATGCGGTAGTTCATGAAAGCGACGATGTCGGACTTCTCGCGAACCAGTGCATTCGATCGTTTATGCAACTTAGGCTGGTATCGACTATATGGATCTGTAGTCGGACTGTCGAAGCGCACGATTTCAGGGTGGGCCAGCATGACTACATACATGCCTGCACGGGACAGCGCCGACACGGCGGCCATAAGCTCGTTCCATTCGGTATCGGCTTCCACGTAGCCCTTTCCGAACCCAGCATCCTCGATGCCATTGATGCCGAGGCGGGCAGCAGTCGCACGCCAGACAAGCGGTTCCAGCCCATCGAGGCTGTCGATAATCACGGTGCGCCGATCATGTTCTTCGGTCAGCAGTTCGCCGATGACGTTCAGCAGATCGTCGAAGGATTCAATCGTGCCGGGCGTTGCCATTTCGATATCAGACGGCGGGCGCTCGCCTTCGGTTGCCAGATAGATCGGGTCCGGGAATTCTGCCGCGAGCGACGTTTTGCCGATGCCGTCGACGCCGTAGAGAAGGATCACAGGCGGATCGTTTCTCTTGGTCGACTTTAGGCTTGAAAGAGATAGAGCCATAGGTTTCCTCGTGTTCAGTAGGTGTGGTGGGTAACGGCGATTGCGGCGATGACAGCCGCAAGTATGAGCCAGCCTACAAGCCATGCCGGTGGGCTTGTAAGCAGCCACGCGCGTGGGGCGGTCACGCCGCACCCCACAGATAAAGCAGCCCATAGAACGGCAGCAGCAGGTTCCAAAACAGGAAGGCTGCGATTGTCATGGCGATTGCCAGCGCGAACGCTGCAAGCGCCAAGGACTGCCCTACGCGTCCGACACCGGGCTTTCGCCCGGGATCGATGTGCGGCATGTCAGCCGTGGCTTTTGTGGTGAAGGAAATCATGCCAGCACCCATGCGTAAAAGCCGACGGTCAGAGCGAGCGCAGCTACAACTGCCAAGCCCCACACAAAGCGGTCACCAAGGCCGAGCGTGGTTTCCGGCTCATAGAAGGTGTCACCGTCCGCATAATCTTTAGGCGCATAGTTGCGGGTGTGGCTGTACGTGGTGGAGGTCATGCGGCCCTCCGCGAATACTGCTCGTCGTGTTCCGCCCAGTGTTCAATAGCCCGCTTGGTTGCAGCCAAACCAAGGCCGGTTACGCGCCGCAGTTCTTTGATTGCCGCAACTTTCTGCCCGTTGGCCGCTAGGTTCTGCCATTCATGTTCATAAAGAGGGATCGGTTCGCTCACGGCTTCGGACAGCACGAACACGCCGAAATCCTGCCCTTTGTGCCTTGACGCGAGGCGCTTGGCTTCCTTGATCGCCGCATACTGGGATGGGTGAACACGTGGCTGCTCTGACGGCTTCGGCTGGCCGTCTTTGATCAGGGCAACGATTGCGGGTTTGGACGGCGCTGCGTTGTCGTTGCTCGTTGGCTCATCGAGCCATTCGGCGATGAGGTCTTTGTCACTATCTGGATGCCCCGGATAGAGAAACTTCCCGTCAGTAGACCAGCAATCAGACTCGTTTGATTTGTCGACAAATGGAAACAAAACACTCATGAGCGTGTTGTTGCTGCCGATTGGCCCAACCTTGCGCCCATCGCGGGTACGATAGAACTTGCCGGTTTCGATGGTGAGGGGAGCTGGTTCTAGGTTAGAGAGTTGGACATGCCAGTTGCGTCCTGTTTCTCCCCATCCGTCGAAGGGCGCATCAAATAATACTCGGGCATAACTCTTTTCTAGCTTCTCAATAAGGCCGATCGAACCACTGTGACGATACTCATCTTCACCGGCAGTTAAACGCACCCGATCACCGACCTTGAAGTCAGGCTTGCCGGTTGCGTCTGCAACGGGCAGGAGTTCGAATTCGTCAGTTGTCAGATAAAATCTGTCACCAACATCATCGGTCACCCATATATCGCCATCAAAATCGATGTTCTTGACTTCGTAGGTCGCTCCCTCACGCACATCCAGTTGCGTAACCAAGCTCTTGACCTTGTCGCCAACCTTCACTGTTTGCTTGTCAGCCATCACGCTACTCCCCTCGTCTTGGTGTTTTTCGTAAGCTTCACTTTCTTGGTGAAATCGACCGGGATGATGTTGTCCTCTTCAGGCTTGTCAGCATCGACACCGCCGCCGTCCTCTTCAAAATCCGGCTCGACTTCGAAGCGCGAGACCTCAAGCTGCACAAGGCCCGTACCGGGAATCATGAAACGCACCGTCAGCCAGCGAAAGCTGTCGCGCTCCTCGATAATGATACCCTTCCACTTCCAAAGCTTGTGGACGACGATCTCGCCCGGAAGATCCCAGCATTCACCGCAATCGCACGTCATGCGGTACCTCTTTTCGGTGCGCGGTGGTAAGTGACCGGCGCGTTGGAAACGTAGCGGCCGTCCTTCAATAATGCGTACTGCCGTGCTTCTGCTTTTTGCGCAGCTGTCCGATAAGGCTTGCGGTTTGTCATGTCCCGCTCGCCAGTTCGTGTGTATTTCGTTTTCAAGTAATGGCCTCCTCGTAGGGAGGTTAGTCGTCGGCCCCGTCTCTCTGCGGTCGGCCTGCCTTTCAGCAATTGCGCTGCCTCGTAAGGCTAGTGGACTGTGCCCGTAAATGGACCGTCCAGAATGGTTATGCGGGGCAACGAGACATAAATGTCCATGCACCCTCCCGAATAACCGCCGTTAAAAGTTGTGCGCCGCACAACAGTCTTCTCTGTTGGGCTTGGTGGCGGTAGCGTGGGCGACCTCTCCGAAAGCAGCGACCAAGCGTGGCCTCTGGTAATGCCCATCAGTTCCGCGATCTTCCCAAATGAAGCGCCTTGTTTACGGTGCGCGGCGGCAGTTGCCTGCAGTTCGTGTCTTGATGAATGCTGCATGTCTCCTCGTGTCGGTTGGTGATGGTTGACAAGCGCCGCATCTATCGGCATCTGTCTCGTCGGCCGGGGTGGTACCTGGCAAGGAAACCCCGGCGTAGAAGTGGCTTCGGCCCTCCTCGTGTTAACCGGGATGTACGGGAGCGGCGGGGTAACGGGTGGTGCCGACCCACAACGCCGCTCTTTTTAGATTTCGGCGTTGGAACCAAATTCGCCGCCAAGTAGTTTTCTTCTTGATAAACAAGGAGATCATTATGCTTACAGCCGGTGTGATGTGGCTTTTTGGCGTTCCGCTCGTCGTCGTAATTCTTGTCTACTTCTTATTCCTCAGAAGGCGTTAACGCCTTCGTCTGGGAACGCCGAAAGCGCCAGCCGCGTTTCAGCGGCCAGCGTCCCTGATAATGTCTATGGCGGCACTTCAACGAGAGCCGGTACGCTTCTGTCGGCAACTTTCGTCATTCGCTCTCTCCTCTATTTCGATTGCGCCTGAGCGCGGCTTCTATCTGTTGAGTGCCGATATCCTTGGGAGGATGTTTTCTGGCATCATGAGGTAGGCCCTCCTTCGAACTGTCCGGCGTCTTCTGCGTCGGTTGATGAGAACGGTTATATACGCGATTCGTATTTTCGTCAATCACTACAATACGTTTTTCGTATTTTTTGTTATAAAAACAAAAAAGGGCCGCTATAGCGACCCCTTACTACTATCCGATTAGCGTATTAAAGTTGGCGCCAGAATTCCCGCGAAATGCGTATCACCAGCTTGCGAGCCCAAACAATCCGAACGTCCTCTATGTCGGGAGCATTCGTACTAGATAGCGTGAATAACCCAGGCTCGGATCCGCGGCGGATCGTTTTGATTAGCATCCTGTCGTCCTCAAGACGAACCATGCAAGTCTGGCCAAGCGCATCGTCTGCAGTCAACTCCTTACCCGAATAGGCAACTAGGTCGCCATCTTCGAATATCGGATACATGCTGTCGCCACGCACGATAGCACCGACTGTCCCCTGCGGCAGCGCCGCCGCTACAGAAACCTCATAAAGCGGATCGCCATCATCGATTGGATATACAGCCGCACCTGCCCCAACATAGCCAAGCACTGGAATCACAGACTTGCGATCCGGCAAAGGCAACCCGCTCAATCGGCTCATGACGACCATTTCATGAGCTTTAAGCTGACGCTTGCCTTTGAGTATTTCGCTAATAGTAGGCTGACGACCGAGACCGAGCTCTTTCGCTACTTGCTCCTGGGTGAGCCCGCTGGCCTCTAAGGCCTCCGCAAACCACTTGATTACTTCGCTATCCATAAATGCGTTATCGCATAATCGTATATTTATGTCATATACGCTTTTCGTATTTCTAGCTTGACCCATCAATACGTTTATCGTATATATCTCCTCATCAGCAGCACGAAGACAGCCTCACCAGCTTGATCTGCTGACCAACCAAAACACGAGGAGAAACCCACATGACCGCAACAGCACCTAGAAGAAGAAGCTCGAAGCCTCGCCTGAATGAAAACATCGGCGGCGGATTCTTTGTATTCCGCCGCGGCAAGAAGACTGGCCGCGTTGGCGTCTTCACCACCATGCCATACGAACACGGCTCGTTTGAGCAGGCCTTGGCCGAGGCGACGCGTCTCGCTGCCCTGTGCCCCGGCGAGACCTTCGAAGTTTTCCAGACGAGCGGCGCAGTGGCCTGCTGTGCTCCGGTATATCTGGCGGAGGTCGCGTAAAATGGAGCGCGACCCCAACACTGAACTGGAGGATGCGCCGCTGTCGCGCGGACAAAAGAACATCGTCGACGCGCTGGCAGCGATCTATCCTCGCCGCATCTACATCAACGACCTCGTCGATAACGTCTACGCCTTCGATCCGAATGGCGGACCAGACAATGCGCGGCAAGTTTTGCGAACGCAAATTTGCCATCTCCGCAAGCGCCTGCCTTCCTTTGGCTGGATGATTCCGCAGACAAACGGCCAGCAAGGTCAACGGGGGTTCTACCGTCTCATGCCAGTTGCCGAGAACGACAACGTTCCAGCGGTGGACCGGAGGGCAGCAGCATGAACCGCGCGCTTTTGGAACTGCTTGCCGATGACGAGTTCGAAACGGAAACCGACGCACCGAAGGCCGGCAGTGTCGAGCCTATGCGCCGTCCTGATTATCGCGCCAAGAAGCACGCCCGGCCTCAGCCGTGGATAAGGTATGCAGCCAGAGAAGCTGTGGAGCTGGCTGACGTGCTGGGGTTCGTTGTAGCCGTGTGCGGCGTTGGGTTGGGGTTATCCGTATGAGGCGCGAAAGATAGCGACGGGGCGCTTAAGCCCCGAACCTCCCAGAATGACTGCCCTTGCGCATCTGGCGCCACGGCTTTTTGCACCCACCAACCACGAGGAGAATGACATGCACAGACATGTATCGACGACGTATACTGTTGTGGCGCCCACCCTGACCGCAGCTGAATTTCAGCAACAAGGCACGACCGCCGCGCAGGTCCTGTCGATTTCAAAGGCCGTGCGCGCTCTTGGCTACCACACTGAAGCCGAGACGCTACGCGACACTGCTTTCGAACTGGCGCGCCATACCGGCGCTCGGTTCCGCTATGGCGCGCCGCGCCAGCGTCGCAGCCCGGCCAACGACAATCGCCGTCGGCCACATAGGTACTAAGAGCTCGGAACACCTAAGCTGCGATATCGCTATCAAGGCTCATCAAGTATTCGACGAGCTCTTCCGCATCTCTCTTCCGGAGAGAACAGCACATTTGGCCATTAAGCGAGACAGGTTGGTTCGTGACCGTTTCTTGTACTGACCAGAGACCATCTGGTTGTTGAGAAATGTAATAAAAATGACTTGTCATAGCCAGCCCTCGCCACAGTGCATTCGACATCTTATCTCTCCCGCTATTCAATTATTAGGACAAATACCCCATCAACCAGAGCACCAGAATTACAGGGAGGGGTAATCCAATGAGCCAAAGCAATCCGCCCTTCAGCATGTGCAAAAATCTCCATCATTTCATTCCGCGCACTAACGCCGGAGGACGTTCGATGGTTCCGCTAAAGATCATGAATTGAGAAGATTTAATCAGCCAGTTTGTAGGAGCAGCTATGACCCTCCTCGACCGCCGCCCCAAACTAGTGACGTCGTGTAGGCAGTCCACGATGTGTAAAGGAAGACTGCCAATTCAAATAGAAGGCGATGTCGGCCGCTTCTGCTTCGGAAAGATCGCACACAAATTGTCCGCCAATTTTCGGGATTTCACCCGATTTGGCGTCAAATACCGACCAAGTACCATTCGGTTCACAGCGAGTAAAAAAGCGTACTTTGGGCATAGTCGTGGGCTCGTAACTCTGCCATTTTTACTCAGAATTTTGGGGTTTTCAACCGCCATTTCGCGCGCAAGGAGGCTGGGCATGACTTCTAAAGAACTAACACACGACGAACTGAAAGCCATCGTTGCCGCAAAGCTGGATATTCCAAACACCACGGCGACAGACATCCTGTCCGCGATTCTTGACGCGCGGCAAGAACCCTCTGAGGCAATGAAACTCATAGGAACGTGCTATTGCGATGAACCGGCTTCAGCTTGGCTTGCAATGCTTGCGGTGTCTCCTCTTGTAGAGCAGAACATATGAAACTCACCCGTGCGCAAAAGAAGCTATTAATTTCTCTTCAAAGCCGTGCTGAGTTTTTGAGTCGTGGAGAAGAAGTTCCTGAGCAATTGGTAAAGATGCGATTGGCGAAGTGGGTTGATACCTATATGGGGCGAGGTCTTCTATCGATTACACGTGCGGGCCGCGCCGCACTGAGCAAGAAAGATGAAGTGCAATGAACGCGCGTAGGCAAACGCGAATTCTCATCATCGCTGTGGCCATCGTCGCCTTCATCGTTGCCTATAACAACATTCCGCAAATTCGCATCGGAGAGCGTGCGCAAGGCAGCTACGAGGGTGGAAGCGCAACAGACGAGGATGTTTCGAAGGCAGTGCAGGAAGCAGAGAAAGCCGCGGAGAAGGCAGGCCGTGTCGTGTCGCCGGAAAGTGAGTGAGCGGTGCCAGCTTACACCTACGCCGACACTGAACGATGGCTAGACGCTATTGCCGGTGTAATTGCATTATTTCCTGAGACCGAAGCGAAGCTGATTCCACTTTATGAACGGGTGGAAGTCATGCAGCGCAATCTCACTGCGAACGACAATATTCGCGACCGCATCAAATCACGGCTGCGTCGAACGGCAGCGTGAATTTTTCCATCTGTTCTTTTCGCCATTCCAAGGAACCGCCCGTGCCATATCGTGGGCGGTCAACCGTATGACCCATCAGCATCCGGCGCAGTTCATCATCAAGGCCCGCCTCTTTCATGCGATCCTCAAAGGAATGGCGAAGCGAATAGACGGTATAGCCGGCACCCTTCGGAAACAGATCGTTGTCCTTGAAATACTTATTCAGCGTCGCCGATAGCGTGTCTTCCTTGTTCTTGTAACGAGGGAAGCCATTCCGATGTTTCTTAAAAACCTCATGCGCTATACCGACCAAAGGCAGCTTGCGAACAGACGAAGCGGTTTTAATCTCGCGCGGATCTGCAGCATCTTTTCGTGGCGCAATCAGGATATGCGGAACTTTGTCGGCCAGGAATATGTGCTCGGCCGTAATGTTGCAAAGTTCGCTTGGCCGACAGCCCGTTTCAATCATCGCTAGCACAATCCCGCGTGCCTCATCGTTCATACTGACGAGCGGGCCGTATGTCAGGAACTTGTCGCTGATCAACTGCGTCGGGATCGGTGGCCGTGACTTTTCAACCTTCTCTGCAAAGCTTAAATCGCGGAAAGGGTTCGGCCGATCCCTGTCGCCCATATGCTTGAAGTATTCAGCACAGAGAACACGCATCCCGCCCATCATGCGATTGCCCATACTTGCGGATATCGGCTGCTTCCCTTTGGCTGGCTTCGTTATCATTTGTAGCCAAACCTTATAGAATTTCTGGGCGTCTTCGCGGGTTATGTCAGCGATTGCTTTATCTGAGACAATCTTCACAAAATGATCGATCGCCCGCTGCTTGTGCGCGCGCCAACGTTTCTTCTGGATTTCGCTCTTTCCAGTCAGTTCATCAGGCGTAATTTCATCGAAGTAGATTTTCAACGCCTGCTTTACAGACACCGACGGGATGCTTGCGGCTCCCACGGTTGCAGTGTCTTCAGCAGGATTGCCCGTGACGAGTTTTAAACGGCTAGCCAGCGCATCATCAGTCAGCAAAAGCAGCTTTTCTGCTGGCATATAGGAAATGCCGATAGCGTCTGCTCGTTTAATGGCTGCATCATAAAAGGCGCGCGCTTTATCTCCGTCCGCTCCGGCCTTCAGCATTGACCAAAGTGCATCGTCAGCAGATTCGTACTCGTTGCGCTTCGTCATCGCGCGAGCCAGGTCATTTGTCTTTAAGCTGATCCTGACAATCGGGGCTCGGCCATCCTTGGACGCGACGTCCGTCGGCACTCGCCTGACGTATTGGTAGACGCCATCACGATCTTTCAAATACCGGTGCGGATCAGTTTTGATACGATAGCCAGCCATACAAGCATGATAACATACTGTTGCACACATTGTAGCGCATTTTGTAGCACAGTTTGTATCACAAAATGGTACGTTTAAGATCGAACCAACAATAAAAATTCCGCCTAAGCGGTTGATATTGCTATATTATTTTTGATGAATGGCTGAAAGTAATGGTACGGTCGGTTGGAGTTGAACCAACGACCTCAGGAGCCACAATCCTGCGCTCTAACCAACTGAGCTACGACCGCGTACCTTTGCCGGTATGAGCGCCTCAGCGCCGCCGACAGGGGGTCACATACGGAGAATCGATCCATATTGCAAGCGATTATAGCGCTCTTTTTTCAGAAATTCCCAATTGTCGGATTCAATGTCGAATTCCACCCATATTCTACAGAGACTGGTAACCATTGCAGGCGGCTGGCTGTGAACAACCGAAATATCGGGCACAACCTGTAAAATTGCCATCCCGGCATTAACTAATGAAACAGAAAATCGGGCTCATACCGTATGGGAATATGGACCCGCGGCCTCAGTGAGCTTATTAACAGGCGGTTAATAGCTACGACGGGGCGGTCGAGAGAACAGATAAGGACCGGTATGTCTGGATCATACCCATTCATCGATATTGCCGCGCTGGACGCTATCCGCGAAGGCTTTGCCAAAGGCGATGCGCAGATCGTGCTGACACGCGACCTGTCGGCTGTGCTTTGGGTGAACGGCGCCGGAGCCAGACTGTTCGGCTTCGACCGTATCGAGGATATGATCGGCAGTGCAATCGATCTGCCTGTCGCCGCCCGCCGTCAAATTGCAGCCGCCAGCGACGATAACGGTGCAGAACCCCGCGCAGTGTCTGTGCGCCTTGGCGGCGGCCTTCGTTCTGAACTGACGCGCCTTTGGATTTCCCACATTGTTCTGCCCGATGGCGTGGCTGGTCTTGCGATCACCGCCAGCGGTGCATCGAGCAACGCGGAGGATATCATCGCTGGTCTCAGCGATGACGACACGCATGTCGCGCTGATCGATGCCGACTGCAAGGTCATCGCGGCAAGCAAGCGTTTCGCCGCGCTCGATATTTCCGCTGCAACGCTTGAAGATCTGGTCGTGGAAGCCGCCGATACGCCTGATCGTATCGTCAAGCGCCGCATCCGTGCAGGCCGCCAGTCGGTTCCGGGCGCCATTGCCCGGCTGATCGATGCACCCGCGCTGCATCTTCTGTGCATCGTCGCCGAAGCCCCGGCGCAGGTCACAGCCGAGACGCCATCGGTTCAAGCGCACGAGCAAGCCGCTGTCCAGCCGCCAGAAGGCGCTGAAGAAATTCTAGAAGAAATGCTCCCCGAACAGGCACCGACCGTTCAGGACGAGCCAGTTGCTGCGCCAGTGGCTGAAGCCGTCAGCGAGCCCGCAGCGGAAACGCAAAAGCCGCAAGGCTTCCAGTTCGACCGCGATGCGCCGCCTGCCCGTTTCATCTGGAAGACCAGTGCCGACGGTGTTTTCAGCGAGATTTCGCCGGAGTTCGGCATTACCGTCGGCCCCAATGCGGCGGATGTAACCGGACGCCGTTTCAGCGATGTCGCCAATGTGTTCGGCTTCGATCACGATGGCAGCATTGCATCGCTGCTCAGCAAGCGCGACACATGGTCGGGCAAACGCCTGATGTGGCCCGTCGAAGGCACCAATCTGCGCGTGCCGGTGGAACTGGCCGCTCTGCCGGTCTATTCCCGTGATCGCGCGTTCATCGGCTTCCGCGGCTTTGGTCTGGTGCGCCCTGACGAAGCGGTAGAAGATCCGGAAGAAATCGGCCTCGCTTTGGCGGGCGGCATTCCGCAAAAGCGCAAGCCTGAAGTTCAGGAGGCCGTCAACAGCGATGCCTCTGACGACGATGTGCTGGCGCTGACCGAAGAGATCGCCAATGACGATCATCCCGGCGAGACGCTGCCGAAGCCGCCGCTCAACATCGCGCCCACAGCCGGACGCCGTGATTCAGACAAGGTGATCAACCTTCTGAATGCAGCGGCGCAGGAAAAGGTCGCATCCGATCAGGCGAAACTCCTGAAAGTCAGGGAGCGCGAACAGCGTCCGGAAGGCGGGCTGACCAAGACCGAGCGCAATGCGTTCCGCGAAATCGCTGATCGTCTGCGCAAGCAGGGTCTTTCCAGCTCGCAGGCTGAGACGGTTTCCAACGTGCCGGCGGACACGCCTGTCATTACGCCGGAAGAAGCCACCGCTGAAGCAACCCCGACAGCACCGGTTATCGAACATGTCGCTCCAATTGCGGAAGTCCCGGCAGAACAGCCCGCTGTTTCGCACCGCGAAGAGCAGCAGATCGAAAGCCTTGCCAGCGACACCACTCACGAAACATCTGCTATCGACGAGACGGCGCTGCTGGCCAATCTGCCGGTTCCCGTAATCATCCATTCCGGCGATGAAGTGCATTACGTCAATCAGGCGCTGCTCGACCTCACCGGCTATGATGCGATTGAAGACATTCGCCATGCGGGCGGCGTAGAAGCGCTGTTCAACAGCGAAAGCGATGACCATGCGCCGCGTCAGGGCATGGTGTTGCGCCACGCCGATGGCAGCGAACAGCCGGTCGACGCGCATCTGAACGCAATTGCATGGCAAGGTGGTCGCGCCTTGTTGCTAAGCCTCATGCCCGTTGCCGAAGCACCGGCTGCAGCTGCACCTGTTCAAACAGCCGTGCCGCAATCCGTCACCGATGACGAGGAAAGGCAGGCGCTGGAAGCCCATGTGGATGAGCTGAAAACCATCCTCGACACAGCGACTGACGGTGTCGTGCTGATCGACCCGGAAGGGCGCATCCGCTCGATGAACCATTCTGCATCCGCTCTGTTCGGCTATGACCGTGACGAGACGGAAGGCAAGTTTTTCTCCATGCTCTTCGCCATCGAGAGCCAGCGCGCGGCGATGGATTACTTGAGCGGACTGTCCGGCAATGGCGTGCTGAGCGTGCTCAATGATGGACGCGAAGTGATCGGTCGCGAAGCCAAGGGCGGCTTCATCCCGCTCTTCATGACTATCGGCAAGCTGCCGCAGAAGCGGGGTTTCTGCGCCGTGCTGCGCGACATCACGCAGTGGAAGCGCACGGAAGAAGAACTGACAAATGCGCGCAAGGAGGCCGAACGCGCCTCCAACCAGAAAACCGATTTTCTGGCGCGTATCAGCCATGAAATCCGCACGCCGCTGAATGCTATTATCGGCTTTTCCGAACTGATGGCCGACGAGAAATTCGGCCCCATCGGCAATGATCGCTATCGCGATTATCTGCGAGATATCAACCGCTCCGGCAATCATGTGCTGGCGCTCGTCAACGACCTGCTGGATATCTCCAAGATCGAAGCTGGCGCCCTTGAAATGCAGTTTGAAGCGGTGTCGCTGAATGACGCAATTGCCGAGGCCATTGCACTGATGCAGCCGCAGGCAAATCGCGAGCGCATCATCATCCGCTCCAGCTTCCAGTCCAATCTGCCGGACATCGTCGCGGATGCGCGTTCGATCAAGCAGGTGGCGCTCAACCTTCTGTCCAATGCAGTGCGGTTTACCGCGCCCGGCGGTCAGGTCATCGTCTCGACCAGCTATGAAATGAATGGCGACGTGGCGATGCGGGTACGCGATACGGGCATCGGCATGACCAAGTCGGAAGTCGAGCAGGCGCTGAAGCCGTTCCGTCAGGTCAATGCCTCGCAGCGCCGCCCAAGTGAAACGGCTCGTGATTGGCGCAATGAAGGCACCGGCCTCGGATTGCCGCTCACCAAGGCGATGGTCGAAGCCAACCGCGCCCAGTTCGCAATCGACTCGACGCCCGGTCGCGGTACGGTTGTGGAAATTCTTTTCCCGCCGACACGGGTTCTGGCCGACTGATCAGCTCCATCCTGATTTCCAAAAAAAAGCGCCGGGCAAAGCCGGCGCTACGAGAATCTCAGAGACAAAGACACAAAAGCAACTTGCAAGAGGATGCCGGAAACGGCGGCTCGATCATCACCCGTTGTGTTAACGCTTTCTCGCATAATGCCAGTTAATGCGACCTTAATTTCATCGTTCAGAATTTACACATTCGTAGCGACTGTAAAATCAGGGTTAAATTTCAGACAGTAATTGATTAACCATAGAGCGTTGCCAGCAAAATTGTGACACGGTTTTGCGTCAGGAACTGCGCGAAAACAATTTGAGCGATTCCCTTCAAGGCAGAACCGTTCTAAACGGAATCTGCGAAGGCGGCTTTGCTTTGTGGCGTGGCTCGTTTAAACGATAATAAAAGGGATTAGGGATCGGATGGTTGATGCGCTGGCCTAAGTTCGCACGCCTTGTCATCGCGCTCGTCATTCTTTGTGCCGCGGCTGCAGCGACCTTGCTGGCCGTGGTGCCTTTCATTGTCTCGACCGATGCAATCCGCGTGCGTGTGGCGCAGGAAATCAGCGCCTGGACCGGCTATAGCGTCGAACTTCGCGAAGCCCCTCGCCTGAAAGTCTTCCCCGTGCTGCGCGCCTCGCTGAACGGCGTCACCTTGAGCAAGATGACCGAACAGGGCCAGAAGCCCTTCATGAGTGCGGCCCGCATTGACGTTGAACTGTCGCCGCTTGATGCGATCATGGGGCATATTTCCTTCTCGGAAACGCAGATCGTGCGCCCGCATGTCAATCTCGACGGGCCGGTTTCCAATTTCCCCGCTTTGCTTGACGCCATCGCCAATTCCAACGGTCGTCTCGGCACCGCAATCCGTGCGCAGCGCGCCTTGCAGCAGCGCGGCACAAACAACAACACGCAGGCAGCCGAACAGGCATCGCAGCCTTTCGGCCGCGTGGTGGTACGCGATGGAACGGTTTCATTTCCGCGCCCTGAAAATGGCGGCGGAAACGGTGGAGATCCTGCCAAGGATGAACAGCTGACCAATGTGAACATGACGCTGGAATGGCCGCAGACGTCGAGCGCGGCGACGCTGCGCGGCAGCGGTAAATGGCGCAATGAAGCCTCGCAGTTCAGTATCACGGCGGCACAGGCGCTGCCGCTTCTGGCAGGCGGCACTTCGGATGTGACGGCGAGCTTTACCGCCAATCCGCTGAGCCTGACCTTTCAGGGCAAGGCCAATATTTCGGAAGACCGTTTCTTCGAAGGCGATCTGAGCGCGAAGACACCCTCCTTGAGCGGAGCGGTGCGCTGGCTGAGCCTGCCGCCCATCGCTGGCAGTTCGCAGGTTGGCGCGTTCTCGCTCGATTCCACCATCACCGCCACGCCGAAGCGCTGGAAATTTGCCGACGTTGAGATGAACGCTGGCGACAGCCCTGCCAAGGGCGTGATTGAAATCGGCCTTGAACAGGAACAGCCCGCCGTCACCGGCACGCTTGCCTTCGACAAGCTGGACCTTCGCAGTCTGTTCGCCGCTTTTGTGCCCCTGCCAGACACCACCGCACGCGCACCCAATGATCGAGGCAATACGGACGCCATCGATACGAGTTTCTTCGACCGTTCGGAGTTTGATCTTCGTCTTTCCGCCCAGAACGCCACGGCAGGCCCCGTTACGCTGACGGGTGTTGCAGCCGCGATCCAGATTCGCGGCGGTCGTGCGATTTTCGATATTGGCGACGCCAAGGGGTTCAACGGCACCTTGCAGGCCAATGTACAGATCGTCCGCGATCTCAAGAGCGCCACGGGTGAGCTGCGTTTCAACGCGAGCGATATCGAGAGCACGCAGTTCCTGACGGCGCTTGGTTTCGACAAGCCGTTTATCAGCGGCAAGGGCAATGTCTCGTTGTTCATGAAAGGCCCGGTCAATCGCTGGTCCGGCCTGCTTTCAAGCGCACAGGGCAACGTGTCGGTGCAATTGAACAACGGCCAGATGCAAGGCTTTGCCGTTCAGGACTTTCTGACCAAGGCGCAGAGCGAGCGGTTCTTCGCGCTGGAACGGAAAGACAATGTCGCACTGGCCTTCAACAGACTCGATCTCAAGGCCAATCTTTCCGAAGGCGTGGCATCACTGGAAAGCGCACGCCTCGACACTTCGGACGGGACGCTCAATCTCGCTGGCATCGTGCCTTTCGTGGATCGCAGTCTTGCGCTGAGCGGCGAGGTCATCTTCCCCAACAGCCAGCCTGAAACGCCAGAACAGCAGCCGCAGGCCGGAGCGGAAAGCCAACCAGCGCCAGCGACCGCCGAGAATGCAACGCCCGCCAAGCCGCCATTGCATTTCTTTGTCGGCGGCTCGTGGGATCGGCCATTCATCTCGCCATCGTCAACCGGATTGGGGCAGTAAACCCCAATCGGATTTTAACCCATACGGAATGCTGCCTGCTCATCGCGACGGCGCTGCACTTCGCGGCGCTTGTTGACGATGGATGCGATGATGACTCCCGTGGTCACCAGCGCGATCAGAATGGTGCAGACCGCATTGATTTCCGGCGTCACGCCAAGGCGCACCTGGCTGTAGATTTTCATTGGCAGCGTTGTGGCGCCCGGCCCGGAGGTGAAGCTTGCAATCACCAGATCGTCGAGCGACAGGGTGAAGGCCAGCATCCAGCCGGAAACCACGGCAGGCAGGATGACCGGCAGCGTGATCTTCATGAAGGTGGTGACCGGCGGCGCGCCGAGATCCATCGCCGCTTCCTCCAGCGAGCGATCAAAACTCACCAGACGCGACTGCACCACGACCGCCACGAAACACATTGCGAATGTGATATGGGCCAGCGTGACCGTCCAGAAACCCCGGTCGAAATTCATCGCCACGAAAAGCAGCAGAAGCGACAGGCCGGTGATGACATCCGGCATGACCAGCGGTGCGTAGACCATGCCCGAAAACAGGATGCGCCCGCGAAAGCGGGTATAGCGCGTCAACGCCAGCGCTGCGAGCGTGCCCAGCACGGTTGCAATGGTGGCCGACAGGAAGGCGACACGGATCGTCACCCATGCCGCATCCATCAGCGCCTGATTGCGGAACAGCTCAACATACCATTTGGTCGAGAACCCCGCCCAGACCGTCACCAGCCGGGATTCATTGAAGGAATAGATGACCAGCAGCACGATGGGCAGATAGAGGAAGGCGAAGCCGACAACCACCGATGCGATATTGAAACGGGACCAGTTGTTGTTCATCGCTTATTTCCCCTTTTCCTGCGCACGTGCCTGCACCTGCTGGAAGATCACAATCGGCACGATCAGCAGGATCAGCAGCACCACCGCAACAGCGGATGATACCGGCCAGTCGCGGTTGGAGAAGAACTCGCTCCAGATCGTCTTGCCGATCATCAATGTCTGCGACCCGCCGAGAAGATCGGGGATCACGAACTCACCGACAGCCGGGATGAAGACCAGGAAGCAGCCTGCCAGCACACCGGCGAGCGACAGCGGAAACGTAATTTTCCAGAATGCGGCAAACGGCGTGCAGCCCAGATCCTGCGCCGCTTCGATCAGCGAATAATCCATCTTTTCAAGCGACGAATAGATCGGCAGCACCATGAAAGGCAGATAGGAATAGACGATACCGATGAAGACCGCCGTATCCGTATTCAGAATATTGAGCGGCGTATCGATGACATTGAGCCACATCAGAAACTGGTTCAGCAGCCCTTCCGGCTTCAGAATACCGATCCACGCATAGACGCGGATCAGGAACGAGGTCCAGAACGGCAGGATCACCAGCATCAGCAGCGTCGGGCGGATTGTCGTCGGCGCGCGCGCAATGCCATAGGCCATCGGATAGGCCACCAGCAGCGTCAGGAAGGTCGAAATGGCTGCGATGCGCACGCTCGACAGATAGGCCTTGTAGTAAAGCGGGTCATCCAGCAGCCAGAGATAATTGGCGAATGAAAGCTGCTTGATCTTCTCCCAGTTGGACGCGAAGCCCTGGGCCAGATCGAATGTTGGCATATAGGCCGGGATCGCCATCGCGACTTCCGACAGGGAAATCTTGAAGACGATGAAGAACGGGACGAGGAAGAATACCAGCAGCCAGAAATAGGGTATCGCGATGACGAGGCGGCTGGCGATGGAAGCAATTAGCTTCTGCATGGGGCAATCCTCACGCTGTGAGCACCAGACCGGCGTCGGTATCGAAGGAAACCCAGACGCGCTCGTCATAGGTCAGCGGATTTTCGGTCTTGCGCACGGCGTTGAGGCTGGCGGCCTTGATGGTGCGGCCATTGTCGAGACGCACGTGGAAAACCGTCATATCGCCGAAATAGGCGATATCCCACAACTCGCCTTCCACCGCGTTGACTGACGCTTCTTCCGGCTTGGTGCGCGAAATGCGGGTCTTTTCCGGGCGCACCGCATACCAGACCTTCTGGCCGGGATTGAGCTGCTCGCGGGTTTCGGTCTGGATATGGAAGCCAAATTTTTCGGTGGCGATTTCCGCCTCGCCATTGGCGGACTTCACCACTTCGCCTTCGATGATATTCACATTGCCGATGAAGTCGGCCACGAATTTGGAACGCGGCGCTTCATAGACTTCGGCTGGCGTCGCCACCTGCTTGATGCGGCCCTTGTCCATGACCGCAATACGGTCTGACATGGTCATGGCTTCTTCCTGATCGTGGGTCACGACCATGAAGGTCATGCCAAGCTTGACCTGCAAATCCATCAGTTCGAACTGGGTTTCTTCGCGCAGCTTCTTGTCGAGCGCGCCAAGCGGCTCATCCAGCAGCAGCACCTTGGGGCGCTTGGCGACAGAGCGGGCAAGCGCCACGCGCTGACGCTGGCCGCCAGACAACTGATGCGGCTTGCGCTTGCCATATTGCTCCAGCTTCACGAGCTTGAGCATTTCCGCAACGCGCGCATCGATTTCCGATTTCGCCATACCGTCCTGCTTGAGGCCGAAGGCGATATTGTTCTCGACCGTCATATGCGGAAACAGCGCATAGGACTGGAACATCATGTTGACCGGGCGTTTATAGGGCGGGATGCCGCGCATATCCTGACCGTCCAGCGTGATACGGCCAGATGTCGGCTCCTCGAAGCCTGCCAGCATGCGCATCAGCGTGGTCTTGCCACAGCCGGATGCACCCAGCAGCGCAAAGAACTCGCGGTTGAAAACATTCAGCGACAGATCATCGACAGCGGTGAAATCGCCGAAGATTTTCGTCACATTCTCGAAAGAAATGTAGGGCTTGGCCGCCGCGTCATTCCAAGGCGCAAATTTGCGGCGAAAGCTGCCAAAAGATTCCATACCGTTCCCCTATCCGATCTACCCGGAACCAAAAGTCCGTCTCAAAACGAGACTGCTTTCGATGATTATGCAGCATTTACAAGACGTAGAGCGGCCCTCTGTCCAACAGTGAGCCGCTCTTCACAATGTCATATGCGGGTCATACCCCGGCATAGAGCGGTTCCAGTTAAAAACGGAATCGTAGAACCGCTCTATCTATTTGTTTTTCGCATTATCCGACGCAAAACCGCTACGCACTTTTGCTGGAAATGCTCTAGCGTTCGATTATTACTGGCCTGTGACGATCTTGGTCCAGGCACGGGTCACCACGCGCTGGGTCTTGGTGTCGTAAGGCGTCGGCACGAACAGCTTCTTCATGACGTCTGCGGTCGGGTAGATCGCCGGATCATTAAGGATGTCCTTGTTGATGAATTCCTGCGAAGCCTTGTTGCCATTGGCATAGAACACATAATCCGAAGCCTTGGCCGACACTTCCGGACGCATGATATAGTTCATGAATTCCAGTGCTTCCGGCACATGCTTGGCATCAGCCGGGATTGCCATCTGGTCAAACCACATCAAAGCGCCTTCCTTCGGGATCGAATAGCCGATCTCGACGCCCTGATTGGCCTTTTCGGCGCGATCACGAGCCTGGAAAATGTCACCCGAATAGCCGATGGCCATGCAGATATCGCCATTGGCGAGTGCATTGATATATTCCGACGAGTGGAACTTGCGGATATTCGGGCGGATCTTGAGATAGAGATCCTGCGCCTTCTGCAAGTCGTCCGGCGACGGAGAATTCGGATCGAGGCCGAGATAGTTCAAAGCCGGACGCAGCATTTCGCTGGCTGAATCCAGAAGATAGATGCCGCAATCCTTGAGCTTTGCCGACTTTTCCGGATCAAACAGCACATCCCACGAATCGATGGTGTCGGTGCCGAGCGCTTCCTTGATCTTGGCCTTGTTGTAGCCAATGCCAGTCGTGCCCCACATATAATTGACCGAGTATTCGTTGCCCGGATCGTAGGTTGCGGCGCGGCTCGAAATCTCGTCCCACATATTCTTGAGGTTCGGCAGCTTGTCCTTGTCGAGCTTCAGGAACACGCCAGCGGGAATCTGGCGGCCAAGAAATTCGCCCGACGGAACGACAAGATCATAGCCGCTGCCACCCGCCAGAAGCTTGGTTTCGAGGATTTCGTTGGAATCATAGACGTCATAGACGACCTTGATGCCGGTTTCCTTGGTGAAATCCTTCAGGATGGAGTCGTCGATATAATCCGACCAGTTGTAGATATTGACCACCCGCTCCTGTGCGCTGGCGGAGAATGTGGCGGCGGCAACAACGCTCGTCACGACGGTGGTGGCCAGAAGGAAGGATTTGATCCCCATTATTTGCTCCATTCTACACGCTCATTTTCGGTGCAGGTACAGGTTGGATATACTATTCCTTGATTGCACTTTTTTAGATTGCACCGGTTTCGTCAACCGCCTGCGTCGATCACGAACATAAAAAATTGCAACCTGAGCGCTGCTGGAGGGGCGATGAGATTCCGGCTGTGTTGAGCCGAAATATCGCGCCTCTATTGGAAATCGAAGGCAGAAAGCCCCGCCACCATCTCGTCCAGCCCCAGAGGGCGGGTCAAAGGCGGCTCGGCGCGGGTGACGCAGCCTTGCCGCTCGCACAGACGACAAGCCGGACCAATCTCTGTATTGCCCGCCTTTGCGATGGCTGCGCCGTAAACGGTCTCTTCCCCTGCCTCCAGCGCGCAGCCAAGCAGGATAGCGGTGCGGCGCGGGCGCTCGTTGAATGCGCCTTGCGGCCCTTCCAAAGTGCGCACGACGGTGAGAAATGCGGTGCCATCCGGCAGTTCCGTTGGTTCGACCAGCACCTGACCCGCCTGCGCGAAAGCCGCATAGACCGGCAGCTTCGGGCACTGCCCGCCAAACCGTGTCGGAAAGCCCTCGGCGCCTGCGACGCGCAACCGGTTACCGGCATGGTCGATTTCCATCACAAAGAACGGCAGAGCGCTCGCCCCCTGCCGCTGCAAGGTGGTGAGACGGCTCGCCGCCTGCTGGAACGACCCCCCGAACCGCGAGCGCAATGCATCGACATCATAGCGCATTCGCACTGCGGCATCACGAAACTGGCGATAGGGCATCATCAGCGCCTGAGCGGCATAGCGCGCCAGCTCGAACCGGGCGATGCGCTTTGCTTCACCGGACGATAGTTTCAGCCCTTCCGTCTCCGCGCCGATCACCACCTGCATACGGATGAGCGCCGCTTCCATGGCGATCTCCTGCAACTGATCAAAAGGCGACAGACGCTCCGAAATGAACAGGCGTTGCGAATGGCGATCATAGCGCCTGCGCCAGTTGGGCATGGTCGCGACCGGCAATGTGCGCACCGTGATACCATGCTCGCGCCGCAGCCATTCCTTCAAGGCTGCCGACAGATCGCCATCCGGTTTCAGCAGCGCGAAAAAGCTCTCTGCCTCTTCTTCGATACGCGGATAGTGATTGGGACGTCGCGCCATCACATCGCGCACTTCATCCAGCGGCAGGCGTGTGGCGGAAAGCTGCGCCGCGCTTCCCTCATGCGACAGCAATTGCGACAGATCGGACAGGCGCTGCTGCTGCTCGCGATAGGCCCGGTAGAGCTTCATGATTCCAACAGCGGCGTTGGGGGCCGCCTCGCCGATTTCAACCAGTTCCTGATCACCCGGCAACTCGCCGGTCAAAAGCGGATCGGAAAATACTTCCTTCAATCCGGTGATCGTCGCGCCGCTTTCGGCCTGCAAACTATCGAGATCCAGCTTGTAAACACTGGCGAGCCGCAACAACAGCTGCACGGTCAAGGGCCGCTGGTTGCGCTCGATCAGATTGAGATAGGACGGCGAAATGCCAAGCGCCTCGGCCATGGCCGTCTGCGTCAGGGACCGCTCGTTGCGAATACGCCTGATGCGCGGCCCGGCAAAAATCTTGCGTTCGCTCAACTCTGTCCTCCCAAACTCGCAATGGTGAATTTTACAATTCATGACAAAATAACTGCAAAGTCAGACTTTGACAATCTTTACAAATTTACAGAGTGCCTTCGTCAAATATCCGACAGCTTAACTTCAATTTTAATGCGCTTTTGCTGCTTTTTCTGGCTCATCATCCAATGCGAATGTAAATTCAGTCACAGAAAGAGCAGCGACTAACCGCTCTTCGAGAACCAGTGAAAAGTGTGAGGAGACACCGAGATGACAGATTTTTACAGCCTTATTCCTTCGGCGCCCAAGGGTCGTTTCGACGGTATCGAACGTGCGCATACGGCCGAAGATGTAAAAAGGCTGCGCGGTTCGGTGGAGATCAAGTATTCGCTGGCTGAAATGGGCGCAAACCGCCTCTGGAAGCTGATCCATGAGGAAGATTTCGTCAACGCGTTGGGCGCGCTTTCCGGCAATCAGGCCATGCAGATGGTTCGCGCCGGACTGAAGGCGATCTACCTCTCCGGCTGGCAGGTTGCAGCGGATGCCAATACGGCATCGGCCATGTATCCGGATCAATCGCTTTATCCGGCCAATGCGGCTCCGGAACTGGCCAAGCGCATCAACAAGACCTTGCAGCGTGCCGACCAGATCGAAACCGCCGAAGGCAATGGACTTTCGGTCGACACCTGGTTTGCCCCGATCGTTGCCGATGCTGAAGCAGGCTTCGGTGGACCGCTGAACGCTTTCGAGATCATGAAAGCCTTTATCGAGGCCGGTGCGGCAGGCGTGCATTATGAAGACCAGCTCGCTTCGGAGAAGAAGTGCGGCCATCTTGGCGGCAAGGTTCTGATCCCGACAGCAGCGCATATCCGCAACCTCAACGCGGCGCGCCTTGCGGCAGACGTGATGGGAACGGCCACACTGGTCATCGCCCGCACGGATGCGGAAGCTGCCAAGCTTCTGACCTCGGATATCGACGAGCGCGATCAGCCCTTCGTTGATTACGATGCAGGCCGCACGGCGGAAGGCTTCTATCAGGTGAAGAACGGCATCGAGCCATGTATCGCCCGTGCGATTGCCTATGCGCCTTATTGCGATCTGATCTGGATGGAAACATCCAAGCCCGATCTCGAACAGGCTCGCCGCTTCGCGGAAGCCGTGCACAAGGCGCATCCGGGCAAGAAGCTCGCCTATAACTGCTCGCCGTCGTTCAACTGGAAGAAGAACCTCGACGACGCCACGATTGCCAAGTTCCAGCGTGAGCTGGGCGCGATGGGCTACAAGTTCCAGTTCATCACGCTGGCCGGTTTCCACCAGCTCAACTTCGGCATGTTCGAACTGGCACGCGGCTACAAGGACCGGCAGATGGCGGCCTATTCCGAACTGCAACAGGCGGAATTTGCAGCCGAAGCCAATGGCTACACTGCGACCAAGCACCAGCGCGAAGTCGGCACCGGCTATTTCGATGCCGTATCGCTCGCAATCACCGGCGGCCAGTCTTCGACCACCGCCATGAAGGAATCGACTGAAACAGCACAGTTCAGACCGGCTGCCGAGTAGCCGTCAGCAATCAAACAGGAGGAACAGTTCCATGAATTCGCCAGCACGCGTCAAGGAAAGAGCAGAAGAACAATCGTCAAGCATGTCCACGGATCAGCAGACCGTTATCCGTATGCTCGCCAACGATCTGCATCGCCTCAACTACACCGTCATGAAGGCGGTCGAGGCAGGCGTTTCGGTGGAACTGGTCCGCTCCGCCCGGCATCATGGTGGAGACGGCAACTGGGGTGATCTCCTGATCCCGGTTATCGTCACCCACGACAAATGATGACGATCCTGACAATTGCCGTCGCCACCATGCTTCTTGATCTTGCCGGTGGCGACGGCAGAAAACCCATCCCGGTCATTGCTTTCCAAAAGCTTTGACCGACCAGGTCACCCAACGCTTTCCTCGTCTTCACTCCGTCCCCCGGCTGCCCCTTCAGCCGGGGATTTTTTTGCACAAAACATCCATTTCAGAAATCGTCGAATTTTCCAAAATTGCAATAATTGTGAATATAAATTTAATACAGAATTGCATATCGAAGTACGCTTTAATTCATGTTTTTAATATAACTTTATAAAAACATGAAACGGAGAAAAAAATGAAGAATAATATTCTATTTCTTTATATTATATCAAGCGCGATTATTACAATTCCCAATCATTCAATGGCGAAAGAAGTCGCTACAACAGCATATCAAGATCAGGCGACGCGAGGCATCGTCGATGACATCGAGTGCATTTACAAAAAAGTCTTCTTCGACCCCGAGTGCTGGAAATCATAAGTCTCAACGACCGGAAAAGCCCCTTGGATGGGGCTTTTCTGTTTCAGCAGTTTGTGGAGCCTCCAAACACAACGAACAAAACACAAGGATAGCCATATGAACGCCCTCCTCGCATTTCTTGCAATTGTGCTCATACCCTTGGCATTCGGCTCAAAGTATTCTGTTGTCCAGGACGTCAATGCTACCACGATCAATGATCGACAGGCATCGGCCCCACATACCATCGAATTAAAACTTCCAATCTGCATCATTGATCGGGAACTATGCGCTCCACGCATTGTGCCGTGATGACGAAACAAGGCTGAACCCAATCAGTCATTCGCCCTCCCGACATGTACAAGCCTCCGACTGCGGGCGGCGCTTGTATTTCCCACGAAGGCCTCCCGCAGATGTTCTTCATTGGATTCACTGGTTGTGCTGCACGATGCTGAAATCCGCGCCAAGCCGGCTTGCGATTGCCAGCGTATTTTTCTGGAAAGACACACCAATTTTAATAGATTCTAATGAATATAAAATATCTTACAAAAAATAATTCGATATTGGGCTATATAAAACGAATATTATCGTGCTTATCTGTAAATGCATCGATGCATATTTACTTTGAAAATTAATATTAGGATTTATATTATGAAGAAGTATTTAGTATATACAACGCTTGCACTCGCTACCATGGCTGCTTCTGCTGGTCAGTCTTATGCAAATCCCGTTCATGATGTTCAAAGCCAGCTATCTGCGAACGGCCCGGCCGATGGCTTTATTTGCATTGTAACGCCAGTCTTCAAGTGGTGCCCATTTAAGTAAGAACTCAAAGATGGAAGCTTGGGCATCAACCCAAGCTTCTCACATCAGCAGATAATCGACAGGCTGCGGGAGGTCCGGCAAATTGGCCTCCCCCAGGGCTTCCCGCAGGTTGATTTCAATCGTATCGGCAATTGCCTCTATCGGCAGATCGTTTGGCAAAACACCGAAAGGCTCTTCCAGTTCATCGCCCAGCGCATCAAGGCCGAAGAATGTATAGGCCACCAGCGTCGTCGCAAAAGGCGTGCCCCAGCCCAGCATGTCGGCAAATCCGAACGGGATGAAAAAGCAGAACAGATAAGCCGTGCGGTGCAAAAGCAGCGTATAGCCGAAGGGCACAGGGGTGAACCGCAACCGCTCGCATGCCGCCTGTATCTCCGCCAGCGCGCTGACGGAATTGTCGAGCGTCTGGAAATCGATCGGCTGGATATCGCCTTTTGCCCGCAGACCGGCCAGCACGCCGCCAAGCTTGCGCAGGATGAAGTCGGGTCCATTGCGGCTTGTGGCCATGGCGGCATGTTCATCCGTTGACAGCCACTTGTCTCGCTTTGCGGTGCTATTGCCCGGACGAAGATGGACAACCATCGCCTGACAAAAACCTATGCCGTAATGCAGCAACCGGGCGCGTGCGCCCTCTGTGCCGGGCACCACATCCAGAAACATCGTCTGGCGCGCGAGATTGCGTGTCGTATAAACCAGCTTGCCCCAGATTTTGCGCGCTTCCCACCAGCGGTCGTAGCAAGCATTGTTGCGAAAGCCGAGAAAGATCGACAGCGCAATGCCCAGCAAGGCGAAGGGTGTACCGTTGTTGAATGCGGGCACCCAACCCGGAAAGACATGATGCCCGGCGACCACAACCATCGACAGCAGAAACACTGCGCATATCTGCGGCAGTATGCGCACCACAATGGAGCCTTTGACGATGAAGAAGAGCTGCCACAAGGGCGGGCGCGGGCGAACGATCATGGTATTTCAGTCCGGAAGCAAAACGAGCCGCAAATAAAGCGGGAATAAACAGGCTATACACCCTTCTGCCAGCCAATAGCGAGCAGGAAGACCATCACGATCCTGTATTTTCTGCCCGTAGAATGCTGCACCGATCCCGATCATCTTGTGCGTTCAACACAGCCATGATTACGCAGGATAAAATGTCGGTTCAGTCTTTCATTGATAGCGTCGCCCTAAAGACCGGCATCGACCCTGCGGTCGGCGAACGCGTTGCAGGGATCATGTTTTCCGTCGTTCAACACGAAAGACCGGATCTTGGCGCCCGCCTGTTCGAGAAAATTCCGGGCGCGGAAGAACTGGCCGACGCCAATGACGTCATGGCCAAAAACGCGGAAGGCGGACTGTTGAGCTGGGTTGCCAATGCGGCCAACAGTCTTGCGGGCGAAAGAATCGGCGCCTTGTTGAAAGGCCTTGCGGCACTGAAGGCGAGCGGCCTGACGATGGAACAGATCAAGCAGGTCAGTTTGCAGGCGCTCAGTCACGTTCGGGAACTGGATAGCCTGCTCGCAGATGAGCTTAAGGCGCATTTTCGCAATTTGAAGGCACGGTTCGGCCTTTGAAAGCGGGGCTTCCTCGCCCAAATAGCGACAGTTTTCCGATAACCAAAAAAGCCTGCTGGCCCCATTTGTCAACCACAGCCGACGCAGCTATCATGCACATATCGAAATCATTTTCTGGTGATGGATGTCTGCTGATACGACGGAAAAGAAGGTTACGCGTGCGCCGCGTCGCCGTACGCCTGCCTATGTCAAATCCCTGCGCGGGGTGAAGAACTGGAAGCAGGCAACCGAATGGCTAGCCTGGCGGGATATCGAAGACATCGAATGCATCACCCCCGATCAAGCGGGGGTTGCGCGCGGCAAGATGATGCCGTCCAAGAAATTCACGTCCAACACATCGCTGGCGCTGCCCTCGGCTGTCTTTATGACGACGATTTCCGGCGACTACCCGGAAGACGGCTACGGCTTCCACTATCCGGAAGACGATGGCGATCTGAGACTTTTGCCCGACCTTTCCACCCTGTCGGCTGTTCCTTGGGAAAGTGATCCGACGGCGCAGGTGATCTGCGATCTGGTCTATCAAGACGGACGCGCCGTTGAATTCACGCCGCGCAATGTGCTGCGCAATGTCGTTGCGGCTTACAACAAGCGTGGCCTCAAGCCGGTTGTGGCACCGGAAATCGAATTCTATCTGGTGCGCAAGAACCCCGACCCGGATTATCCGCTAACCCCGCCGGTTGGCCGATCAGGCCGCGCCATCGGCGGCGGACAGGGCTATTCGATTGCGGGCGTTAACGAGTTCGATGAACTCATCGATGATATCTACCATTTCTCCGAAGGTCAGGGTCTGGAGATCGACACGCTGATCCACGAAGAAGGCGCCGGTCAGCTGGAAATCAACCTGCGCCATGGTGATCCAGTCGAACTGGCCGATCAGGTTTTCCTGTTCAAGCGCACGATCCGCGAGGCGGCGCTCAAACACGACATGTATGCCACCTTCATGGCCAAGCCCATTCAGGGCCAGCCGGGTTCGGCGATGCATATCCACCAGTCGATCATCGACAAGAAGACGGGCCGCAACATCTTCACCAACGAGGATGGCAGCGAGAGCGAGGCTTTCCGCCACTTCATCGGCGGCATGCAGCGCCATGTGCCGAATGCTCTGGTGATGTTTGCGCCCTATGTGAATTCCTATCGTCGCCTGACGCCGGATGCCTCCGCGCCGGTCAACGTCAAATGGGGCTATGACAACCGCACCACCGCCTTCCGCGTGCCGCGCTCCGACCCCAATGCGCGCCGCGTGGAAAACCGCATTCCCTCCTCCGACGCCAATCCCTATCTGGCGCTGGCGGCTTCGCTTGCCTGCGGTCTGATCGGCCTCGTCAACAAGATCGAGGCGGAACAGCCCGCCACCACCAGCGTCAACACCAAGGAAGTCGAACTGCCGCGCGGTCTCATCGACGCCGTGGAATTGTTCGAAAGGGACGACGAACTGCGCAACCTGATCGGCAGTTCCTTCGTCACGACCTATGCCGCCATCAAGCGCGCCGAGTTCGAAACCTTCATGGAAGTCATTAGCCCATGGGAACGCGAGTTCCTGTTGCTCAATGTGTAGGTTAGGGCAGTAGGGCAGTAGGGCAGTAGGGCAGTAGGGCAGTAGGGCAGTAGGGCAGTAGGGCAGTAGGGCAGTAGGGAACGATAAACGGGGGATCATGGCAGTCAATTCATACCGTGATCTCCTTGTTTGGCAGCAAGCGATGGAATTGGTGACTTCGATTTACGAATTGACCAATGGTTGGCCCAAAGAAGAAATTTATGGACTGACAAGTCAGGCGCGCCGGGCCGCTGTCTCTGTACCTGCCAATATTGCTGAAGGCTTTGGCCGCGAAAATCGCGGCTCCTACCAGCAGTTTATGCGCATAGCTCAAGGTTCCCTGAAAGAATTGGAAACACATCTGCTTATCGTCGAGCGGTTAGGTTACATCCAGAAAGAGGCAATAGATCCGATGATGGCTGCGAGTGAAAGTGTCGGCAAACTTCTGCGCTTTTTGATCAGAAAGCTCTCCGACTAGAAAAACATACTGCCCTACTGCCTTATTGCCTTACTGCCCTATTCCGCCCCGGAGACATCGATGCCCTACCAGTCCCCAATCTCCCCCGGCCTCTCATGGTACGAAGCGAGTGTGCCGGAGCGGCCTGAATATCCAGAGCTTGACGGTTCGCGGCAGGCCGATGTCGTGATCATCGGCGGCGGCTATACGGGACTTTCCGCTGCCTACCATCTGGCGAAACAGGGCGCGGATGTGGTTCTGATCGAGGCCGAGCGTTTCGGCGATGGCGCATCGGGGCGTAATGGCGGCCAGTTCGGCACCGGTCAGCGCACATGGGCGGAAGACCTCGAAGCCGAATATGGCTATGAGCGCGCCAAAGCCCTGTTCGACGTGGCCGAAGAGGCGAAAGCCTATCTGCTGGCCTTCGCAAGCGAGCACCAGATCGACATGGACTATGTGCCCGGGCAAATCTCCGTCGTGCACAAGCCACGCTATCTCAAGCAATATGAGCGCCACGCGGAACTGATGCAGAGCCGCTTCAACTATTCGCATGTACGTTTCATCGGTCGCGATGAAACGGCGGCCTTGCTGGGGTCCAGTCGTTATCACGGCGGCGTCTACGATGCCGGAACCGGCCACATACACCCGCTGAAGCTGCTCATCGGCACCGCCAAGGCGGCAAAAGCGGCTGGCGCAAAGCTCTATGAGAATACCAAGGCAACCGGGATCACCACGGCCAGCGGGCGCGTGGAAGTCGCGACGACACGCGGTACGATTGTTGCGAAAAACGCCTTCATCGCCGTCAATGCCTATGGTGGCACGCTGGAGCCGATCAGCGCATCGCATGTTATGCCGATCCGCTCATTCATCGGTGCGACGGTGCCGCTTGGCGATGACAGCCCGGTCATACCGGGTGGCGAGTCGATCGACGATTCCCGCTTTGTGGTCCGCTATTTCCGCCGTTCGAAAGATGGTCGACTGCTGTTTGGCGGTCGCGAAGCCTATACGGCAGACAATCCGCGTGAGATCAGCACACATATCCGCCGTCAGATCGCGGAAATCTATCCCGCGCTTGGCAATGTCGAAATTACCCATGCCTGGGGCGGTTCGGTCGGCATAACCATGCCGCGCCAGCCTTTTGTCCGTGAAGTGATGCCGGGCGTCATTTCGGCAGGCGGTTTTTCCGGCCATGGCGTGATGCTGGCGAACTTCGTGGGCAAGCTTTATGCGGACAGCATTTCCGGCAAGCGCGAGAAGCTCAAACTGTTTGAGGAACTGCGCATCCCCGCTTTCCCCGGCGGGCGCACATTCCGCGCACCGCTCCTCTTCCTCGCGCTGTCATGGTACGCGCTGATGGATCGCGTATAAATGGAGGCGAGGNTAGGCGCCTCGCCTTTCTTCGACCTGCATTCTTGCAGGCCGCTCCCCTAAGAGCACATCCCGAAAAGTGTGAAACGGTTTTCGGGAAAGATGTGCGTTAAAGCGCTCTAAGCCGCGCGCTCCCCGGCCCTCAAAGCCAGACGCTGATAGGTTTCTTCCACCACATCACGCATCGGCAACATGCCGCTGAGACACAACAATGCGCGCATATGTTCGCGTCCGCCCTCATAGCCCATGATCGGCGCGAAGGGCTGCATCACGATGTTTGGCTCGTCTGTGTAGAGCTGCTGATACTCGGCAAAATTCATGAAGCTTTTATAGCTGTCGCCACGCAGCAGATAGGTTTCAACCGCGGCCCCTTCGGCGAATATCGCTTCATGGCTGTCGAGCATAATATTGTAGTAATCTATGGATTGATCCATCGCCACGCGGGTAATGGAACGCCCGTTGACGAGATCCTTGGCGCGGATTAAAACGCCGTCGATGAAAAGCGCATGATTGGGCGAAAGATAAAGATCGCGACGCGGTGTCATGCGATCCAGCGCGTGGCTGGCGATGCGGATCGGCATCACGTCTTCGCCCCATTCTGCGCCGCCCTTTCTGTAGCGTTGCCAGCCAACCCATTTGACCGGCACGACCTTGCAATCAGCGGTCACGACAAGGTCGCCAACGGCGAGGTTTTCCACGGCAACCGGTCCGCTCATGGTTTCAACCAGCGTCCCTTTCAGCAGGCAGTTGGTGCCGCCGCCATCACCGCCACTGCCTCCATCCTCCCACCATTTGGTTCCCAAGGCGCGGGCTGGCGTTGTGAGAGATGACGCCAGAGCGCCAATCGTGGCAGCCCTTGCGGCAGCAGCTCCCGCCACGCCCAAAAAATGGCGTCGCGCTCGGTTGCGTGGTGAATGCCTGTTTTGTTGTTCTGTCGACATAAATCCCTCCGCTCCATCTGTCTGTTACGACGCATCGCCCGCATGAAGCGCCGCGCGCTTTTGCCGGAAATGCGGTTGAACATCGGCCTGAAAACCAGTGCGGAGTTTTGCAAAGCACGATGCACAGATTGAAAACCCGAAACGACGCTTGCCATTGCGTGGAAATTCGTCGTTTCGATCGCTTTGCCCCAAGACTACGGTTCTGATCTTAGCTGATCATTCCCCGCTGAATATTCCGGCAAAACGGACGAAATCCTCGGTAAACAGGCGTAGAGCCTACCTCCAAAGGGGGAGATTTTCGGCGTTTTCTCGTGAGCCACAAAGCTTCGCGAACTGATCGAGATTAAGCGCCACTGCTTGCAGCCCGTGATTCTGCTGCTTGTCGCGATGTTAAAAATAGTATACCCCCCTATTTTATAAGGAGACGGCGATATGAGCACGCATCATCCGCACGGCGATCATGTTCATTCACATGAGCACCCTCATTCGCATTCGCACGGGCGCCAGCTTGAAGCGCGGCACGAGCATGTGTTTCTGGGCGAGAACCACCAGCGCAACGAACGACGCACGTGGATCGTGATCGCCATTACCGCCACGATGATGGTGATCGAGATTGTTGCCGGAAACCTTTACGGATCGATGGCGCTGGTTGCCGACGGCTGGCACATGTCCACCCATGCGGCGGCAATGCTCATTGCAGCGCTGGCCTATCTCTATGCCCGCAAGCATGCCAACAATCCGCGTTTCACCTTCGGGACGGGCAAGCTCGGCGATCTGGCGGGCTTTGCCAGCGCCATCGTTCTGGCCCTGATCGCACTGCTCATCGGCTGGGAGAGTTTCCAACGCTTCAGTGCTCCGGTGAGCATCGATTTTCATGAAGCCATTCTGGTCGCCTGCGTCGGTCTCGCGGTCAATCTCGTCTGCGCATGGTTGTTGAAAGACGATCACGAGCACCACCACGGGAATGAACACGTGCATGACCATGAAAAGGGTCACGACCAGAACCTGCGCGCCGCTTATGTCCACGTGCTGGCCGATGCGCTGACCTCGGTACTGGCGATTGCCGCCCTTCTTCTCGGCAGCCTTTACGGCTGGCTATGGCTCGACCCGGCCATGGGCATTGTCGGTGCATTGGTGATTGCACGCTGGTCCTGGGGTCTCGTTCGCGATGCGGGCGCAACGCTTCTCGATTACATTCCTGAAGGCGAGGATCTGCCCGA
Organism: Brucella sp. 22210; assembly: GCF_052045675.1. NCBI lineage: Bacteria > Pseudomonadati > Pseudomonadota > Alphaproteobacteria > Hyphomicrobiales > Brucellaceae > Brucella > Brucella sp. 22210. The sequence continues at coordinate 64,340 of NZ_JBQEPD010000014.1, read as the reverse complement.
AGAGATCAGTGAAATCATTGCGAAGGAAGGCGGCGAGATTGCCGACCTGCATGTCTGGCAGCTTGGACCGGGGCATCACGGCGCCATCGTGTCGATTGTCACGGCGACCCCAAAGGCGCCGTCCTATTACCGCAAGAAGCTTGCAGCGATCCACGATTTGTCGCATGTGACGGTGGAGGTGGAAGCCCGCCCCGCCTGACCGATCGACCATTCAGGAGCAGCCATGACCCATACCATCCGCGAAAAGCAGAAGCTTATCAACCGCGTGCGCCGCATTCGCGGCCAGCTTGAGGGTGTGGAGCGGATGCTTGAAGAGGAAAAGGGCTGTTCTGAAGTCATGCAGGTGATTGCAGGCGTGCGCGGCGCGGTGAACGGGCTGATGGCGGAGGTGATCGAGGATCATATTCTGATGCATGTCGCCGATGGCGACCTGCCACAGAAAGAGCGCAACGAAGGCGCCGGCGAACTTGTGGATGTGGTTCGCGCCTACCTCAAATAATGTGAGGCTGTCGCTCATATTTGATCGAACTGTGCTATCAGACCGATAATCTTTCGACAGATTCGGATTTTCTGCATGGCGACCGGTTCAGCTTCCACCGACAAGAAAACCGCAATTCCCTCAACCGTGTGGATTTTGGGTTTCGTCAGCCTGTTGATGGATATTTCGTCGGAAATGGTACAGACACTGCTGCCGCTTTATCTGGTGGCGGGATTGGGCGCGTCCGCAATGATGGTCGGCTTTATCGAAGGTCTGTCGGTCGCCATCGCTACGATCACCAAGCTTTTCTCCGGCGTCATATCCGACTGGACTGGCCGCCGAAAACCCCTCGCAGTGGCGGGCTATGGGCTCGCGGCCCTCTCCAAGCTTATCTTTCCGCTTGCCACGACTGCGGGCGGCATCGTCACCGCCAAAGCCATCGACCGTGTCGGCAAGGGCATACGCGGCACACCGCGCGACGCTCTGATTGCCGACGTTACGCCGCCGGAAATTCGCGGCGCGGCCTTCGGCTTGCGCAAGTCACTTGATACGGTTGGCGGCTTTGTCGGTCCGCTTGTCGCTATCGGCTTGATGCTGGCGACAAGGCGGCAGCATCGTCACGATCTTCTGGATTGCCGCCATCCCGGCCTTCATCGCGGTCGCACTTCTGATCGTCGGCATTCGCGAACCGGAATCGCCGCCCGCGCGTTCAAAAGGCTTTCCCCGCTTTGCCGATACAGGGAAACTCAATGCCGCCGTGTGGATCGTCATCGCTGTCGCGTCGATCCTGACGCTTGCCCGTTTTAGCGAAGCGTTTCTGCTGCTCAAAGCGCAGGAAGCCGGTTTTGCCGCGGCATGGGTGCCAATCACCATGGTTGTCATGCATGCGGTTTATGGACTGACCGCCTATCCCGTTGGCAGCCTGTCGGACCGGATGGGCCGCAAGGGCCTGCTTGCCGCAAGCCTTGGCTTTCTTGTCGCCGCCGATCTGGTGCTCGCCCATTCGACGTCGATTTATCCGTTTCTGGCGGGCATTGTCCTGTGGGGGCTGCATATGGGCTTTTCGCAAGGCATTCTGGCAACGCTTATCGCGGATACCGCGCCCGCCCATCTCAAGGGCACCGCCTTCGGCATATTCAACGTGATCACCGGCTTTGTCATGCTGGCGGGAAATATCGGCGCAGGCTGGCTATGGGAGGCCCACGGCTCGTCTGCCACGTTCCTCGCCGGAGCGTTCCTCTCCGCAGTCGCGCTTTTAAGCCTGCTGCTGCTTCCTAAACCGCGCACCAGCAATGCCTGAAGCGGCCCTAGAGCGGGCCTAAAGTGGCAATGCCGAGGTCTGCTTGACGGCCTGACTGGGCACATCCGTCTTGAGGTTCTGCACACCCTTGATGCGACTTAGATATTCCGACTGGAACCGCCGATATTCTTCAATATCTGCGGCGACCACGCGGATCATCGCGTCGTAATCGCCCAGCATGAAGTAGCATTCGAGCACCTGCGGCAGCTTCAATATCTCGCGCGCAAATTCCTGAAGCGTCTCCTCGTCCTGCCTGTCCAGCCGAATGCGGGTGAAGAAAGTCAGCCCCTTGCCGATCTTGGCGGGATTGAGCACCGCGACATAGCGGTCGATCACGCCCGCTTCTTCCAGAAGTTTCACCCGCCTGAGACAGGGCGATGGTGATAGTCCGACCTCGCGCGCCAGATCATTGTTGGCGATGCGCCCGTCGCGTTGCAGCACGCGCAGAATCCGCTTGTCGATCTCGTCCAGTTTCATTGGCCACCAATTCCATTTATGCCCGTATTATTGGCATTAACTGCCAAATATTGCTGCAATTGGCCAATCTTTGCAACCCGATTGCTCAAGACATTGGCTATATTGCCGTTCGCTCTCAGGCAAAGATGCTCAAGCATTTCCAGCAAAAGTGCGAAGCGGTTTTGCGTCGGATAATGCGTGAAAAAATGGACAGAGCGGTTTCGTAAAAACGGGAACCGCTCTGGAGTAACAGACAAGGGGCAGCCGCGAGGCCCGCCAACGGGAATTTTATGGATATTTCGCAGGCTTATGTGCCTCAACAAAGCAAATCCGGGCGCCGATCTGAATTCTGGCGGGGTGCAGCCGCTGGACTGCCGGTTTTGCTTGGCATTATTCCCTATGCTCTGGTTCTGGGCGCACAGGCCGCACAGAAGGGTCTCAGCGTCATTGAAGTGCCGTTAATGACCGGTCTGAATTTTGCGGGCGGCTCGGAGTTTGCAGCCATCCAGCTCTGGACCTCGCCGCCGCACGTCCTGCTCATTGCTGCCATCACGCTTCTGGTCAACAGCCGCCATCTGCTGATGGGCGCGGCCCTTGCACCCTTCATCCGCCATCTGCCGAAGCGCAAGGCTTTCGCCAGCCTGTTTCTGATGTGCGATGAAAGCTGGGCGCTCGGCCTCGCCGATGCAAAGCGCCGTCAGGCGAAGGGCGTCAATCCGGCGCTGAGCCTCAAATTCTATGCGGGCGTCGCCATCCCGTTCTACATCGCTTGGGTGGTGTTCACCACGCTTGGTGCAGCCTTTGGCCCGATGATGGGCGATTTGCGCCCCTATGGTTTCGACATGGCGTTTCCGGCAGTGTTTCTGGTGCTGCTGGCTGGCATGTGGAAGGGTTTTGCCGCAGCGCGCCCGTGGCTGGTCAGCCTTGTCGTCGCTGCCGTTACCTATCTCACCATTCCCGGCGCATGGTATGTCGCCGCTGGCGCATTGTCCGGCCTCGTAGCCGCCTATCTTTTGGCAGGTGAAGAATGATCGATCCGTTAGCCGTTCTCACCGTCGTTTTGATGGCCAGCGTCACCTATCTCACCCGCATCGGCGGCTATGTGCTGCTGCGCAATCGCACGCTCAGCAAACGGGCCACGGCTGTGATGGAAGCTGCACCCGGCTGTGTGCTGATATCAGTCATCGCGCCGGATTTCGTCTCCGACAAACCCGCCGATCTTCTGGCGCTGGCGATCACCATTCTTGCCGCCACGCGCTTTTCCATGCTGCCGACCGTGATCATCGGCATCAGCGCTGCCGGTCTTTGCCGCTACCTAATCGGATAGCGGCAACGCACTTCAGTGCAGGTGCTGCAACTTGTCGGGATTGCGGACGACATAGATCGCCGCAATCTTTCCATCTTCGATATCGAGCGCGGTGGTCTGGATCTGACCATCCGATTCAAGCGAGATAAAGCCCGGCAGACCATTGATGAAGGTGGTGCGCAAGAGCTTGGAACCATTGGCTCTGAAATAGCCGGCAAGCTTCTCGTGAATTTCCATGACATCGGTAAAACCGAAAATCGGTTTCGGGAAAGCCGGACGTTTTCCGCCGCCGTCCGCATGCATGTGCACATCGGCGGCCAGCATAGTGCCCAGCGCATTCATATCGCCGCTGCGTGAAGCCGTGAAGAAAGCCTGCGCCAGTTCAAGGCCGCGCTGCTTATCGACCTGAAAACGCGGGCGTTCCTCGCGGACATGTTTGCGCGCGCGGGCCGCGAGCTGGCGGCAGGCCGCTGCATCGCGCTGGATTGTTTTCGAGATTTCATCGAAGTCGAGGCCGAATACGTCGTGCAACAGGAAAGCCGCCCGTTCCAGCGGTGAAAGCCGCTCCAATGCCAGCATCAGCGGCAAGGTAACATCGTCGTCTTCCTCTTCCTCCTCGATCACCGGGTCTGGAATCCACGGGCCGAGATAGGTTTCGCGCTGCCGCTGGCCGGATTTAAGCCGGTCGAGACAAAGCCGCGTGACTGTGCGCCGCAGAAAGGCTTCCGGCTCGCGCACTTCGCTGCGATCGGCGTTCATCCAGCGGATGAACGCCTCCTGCACCATATCTTCCGCATCGGCGACAGAGCCGAGCATGCGATAGGCGACGCGGATCAGTTTCGGACGCAGCGGATCGAAAATTTCCGCTGCGTTGTCATGAGCCTGCTCGCCCACCATCAGGCGACAGCCTCGGCGGCGGGCTTCTGGGCGGTGGCTTTTGCAGCCGCCGGATCGAACCAGAGGCCGAATCCAACGGCCATGCGGTTCCAGCCATTGATAATGTTGATCATCAGCGTGAGATTCACCTGTTCCCCCTCCGTAAACTGCGCCTGTAAGGCCTCGCGCGCTTCGGCAAGATCATGGCCCTGCGAGAGGCGTGTCAGCGCGTCCACCCAGCCAAGCGCAGCGCGCTCGCGTTCAGAATAGCATGGCGCTTCCTGCCAGGCCGAGAGCAAATAAATGCGCTGTTCGGTTTCACCCAGCGAACGGGCCTCAATCGTATGCATATTGATGCAGTTTGCGCAGGCATTGATCTGAGACGAGCGAATTTTGACCAGTTCGATCAGGCTTCCTTCCAGACTGGAAGCGACGGCCTGTGAGGTGTTCATCCAGGACTTCATCAGGGCAGGAGCAACATTGAATGGGTTCAGCGTAGCAGTCATGGTCTCGTTCCTTTCGGGTTTAATTTGGTGGTTCGAAAGACATGACGAGCGAGCAACGCTGAATGTGACATGCAGGCAAAAAAAATTTGCCGATGGCCGCTATTTTCCAAGTTCTCCCAATATCCATGCCCGAAAAGCCCGGATTTTCGGCACGTTACGGCGGGATTCCGGATAGACCAGCCAATACGAACGGCCATCGTCGCAGAGGAGGTCGAAGGGCTGGATCAGCAGACCCGCCGCAACTTCCGCCGTATGAAAAGCTGGTGTGAAGATACCCATGCCAAGGCCTGCCGTGGCTGCACGCCCTTCCAGATGCTGTGCACCCAACCGGTTCTGCGTGTTGCCCCGCACCTGCGGGTCGCGAACGCCAGCGGCTTCGAACCACAGCCGCCACCACGGATCGCTCGCATCAATGGCTGGCAGGCGCAACAGGTCGGCGGGCTCGCGCACCCCGCCAATGCTCGCCGCAAGTTTCGGGCTCAGCATGGGCGTGAATTGCGCCTTGATCAGCTCATGACTGACCAATCCCGGCCAGTTGCCAGTCCCGGTGCGGATCGCCAGATCGACCTCGCTCTGGGTGAAATCGACCAGTCTGTCGTTGGAATCAAGCCGCACCGCCAGAAGCGGATGCTCCATCTGGAACGAGCCAAGGCGCTGAACCAGCCAGTTGGCTGCGAAAGTGGCCACGACGCTGATCGAAAGAACACCTTCCGTATCCTCCCGCAAGGTCGCGAAAGCCGTGCGCATTGTTTCAAAAGCTTCGGTGATGGACGGCGCCAGTCGCTCACCAAGCTCGGTCAGCTTCACCTGTCTCGGCATGCGCAGAAAGAGGGGCGCTCCAACCCGCTCCTCCAGCATCTTGATCTGATAGCTGACGGCAGCCTGCGTCATGCCAAGCTCTTCCGCAGCCTTGGTAAAGCTCGCATGCCGGGATGCGGATTCAAAGACGCGAATGGCGGATAAAGGGGGAAGCGACGACACCATGATGCATAAGTTCTCCTTATGCATGGTAATCGACGTTCAATTGGAAAACAACAGCTTTTCCGGCCATATCTATAGGCAGAATTTAACTGAGCTATCTCCCACGGCTCACAAAAGCAAAGCCGGAACCATGCAAAACATCAAGATCAATGCGCCAACCCTTGCAGGGGTCTGCACCGCGTCTGGCCCTTCCGATAAAGCCGCCACTGGCTGGTATCGCCTGTTCATGCGCCTGTTTCAGCGCAAACCAGCGCCCTATGTCGTCAGCGAACATTCGCCCGATTACCTGCTGCGCGACCTTGGCCTCATGGAAGGGCGTCAGTCACGCTTGCCACGCGGCGGACACAGGCTGCCTGACTGGCGCTAATTCAGGCGCTGATGACCGCAAAGCCGCGGGCCTTCAGGCCGCGACGGTCTTCGTGCAAACTGCTGACGAGACGGTCGCGGCTGCCGCCCAGATGGGCGCTCAACAGCTTTGCCGCCTCGTCGGCATCGCCATTGCGCACCGCATCAAGGATTGCGTGATGCTCGCGCCAGGCACGGGCAAGTGCTGCTTCATCGCGCACTTCCAACCAGCGCGCCCGCGACAGGCGCTGCATTGCATCGCGGACGCCACGGCTTAGAAACTCATTGCCTGATAGGCGCGCCAGTTCGATATGAAAATCCATGCCCACCCGATGCCATTCCTCCCGCGAGGTTTCGGCATCGCAACTGTCCAGCATGGCGCCAATCGGCTCGACACCGCTGCGATCATCAAGCGTCGCAGTCAAACGGATCGCCGCCACTTCCAGCGCCTCACGATAGACGCCGATCTGTTCAATTTCGTTGAGATTGATCGGCGAGACGGTCCAGCCGCGCCCTTCACGACAGACGAGACCCTCCGCTTCCAGCCGCAACAATGCTGCGCGGATCGGCGTGCGGGAAGCGGCAAACTGCGCCTCCACCCAGCGTTCCGTCAGGCGTTCGCCCGGCCCAAGCTCAAGCCCCAGGATCATGTCGCGGAGTTGCTCTTCCACTTGCCTCATCTGTGACATTGCCGACCGGTCTCCTTATTCATCACGCCATGAATGCCTTGCTCCGGCGGGAGTTGACAAGGCGAAGCAACAGGCGCATGCATGTATTCCGTTTTGGTATCCCAAAATGGCATACAAGACAATCCCATTCCCGCATCGCCCATTCACACATCAAGATGCAATCGCAGGACATGACATGAGTACGACCCAAGCTGCCGCCAGGGACGCCGTCGCTTTAGACGGCTCCGCTGGCCCTATGGCTGGCCCGAAACAGGCTGAGGAAAACCACGAGCGTTACTGGAAACAGAACCTGCTCATTTGCCTCCTCGGTTCGTTCACCACGCTGATCGCCATGTCGCTCTTGCTTCCTTTCCTGCCGCTTTACGTGGAACAGCTTGGCGTCTCCGACCATGCGGCCATCGTGCAGTGGTCCGGCATCGCCTATGGCGCCACCTTTCTCGCCGCCGCCTTCGTCGCGCCGCTCTGGGGCAAGCTTGGTGACCGTTATGGCCGCAAGCTGATGCTGATCCGCGCCAGTCTCGGCATGGCTATCGCCATGTCGCTGATCGGCATGGTGACGAGCGTCTGGCAGCTGGTCGCGCTGCGCCTGTTCGTCGGCATTGCGGGCGGCTACTCCTCCGGCTCGATGATCCTCGTCGCGACACAGACCCCGAAAGACAAGACCGGCTGGGCGCTGGGCGCGCTTTCGGCGGGCATCATGGCGGGCAATCTGGCCGGACCGCTGCTCGGCGGTGCTTTGCCGCCATTGATCGGCATCCGCGCCACATTCTGGCTGGCGGGCGGCGTGATCTTCCTGACCTTCCTCGCCACGACTTTCCTGATCCGCGAAGAGCGCAAGCCGCCAAAACCGACCAAGGAGCAGAAGGCGGAATCCATCTGGGCGGCTATTCCCGACAGAAAGCCGGTTCTGGCCATGTTGGTGACGGGCATGCTGCTGCTGTTCGCCAATATGTCGATCGAGCCGATCATCACTGTTTATGTCATGCAGCTGATGGGCGACCAGACCAAGGTCACGTTGATTTCTGGCGTTGTGATGGCTGCGGCTGCACTGGGCAGCATCCTGTCCTCGTCGCGCCTCGGGCGTCTGGCCGACCGCGTCGGGCACAGATATGTCATCATCGGTGCGTTGGCGGTTTCCGCATTGTTGCTGATCCCGCAGGCTTTCGTTACGCAAGCCTGGCAACTGATCGGCCTGCGCTTCCTGATGGGGCTGGCGCTGGGCGGCCTCCTGCCCTGCATCACCAGCGTCATCCGGCACAATGTGCCCGACCGTGTCGCTGGCGGCATCCTCGGCTATTCGGTCTCGGCGCAATATGTCGGACAGGTCGCGGGCCCGGTGGCAGGTGGCTTCGTCGGCGGCCATTTCGGCATGCGGGCCGTGTTTCTCGGCACCTGCCTGATGATGGCATTCGGTGCGCTTTATAACTGGATAGTGCTGCGCCGCGCTTCACAGAACTGACGTAACCAAGGGATACTGGCTGTCACTCCATCACTTCCATGATTCTTTGAGACATTGAATGACAGACCATATCTTCGCGCCCTTCGAAACGCTTGCCGCTGAACTTCTGCCGCATGCATTGGAACATGGTGAGGACGGATCGCACGATTTGTCCCACCTCGCCCGCGTCTGGAAGAATGCCTCGGCCATTCACAGTACCGAAGGCGGCGACGCCGAAATTCTCTGCGCGGCGGCAATTCTGCATGATTGCGTGAGCGTGGAGAAAAATTCACCCGACCGGCACAAGGCCTCGCGTCTTGCTGCCGACAAGGCTTCCGCACTGCTGCGCAGCCTCGGCTGGGACGATGAGCGCATTGCCCGCGTCGCCCATGCGGTTGAAGCGCACAGCTTTTCCGCCAATATCGAGCCCGTGACCATCGAGGCACAGACCTTGCAGGATGCCGACAGGCTCGACGCAATTGGCGTGATCGGTGCAGCACGCTGCTTCTATATTGCAGGCCGTATGGGAAGCGCCCTTTATGACTGGCGCGACCCGCGCGCTGATGACCGCGCGCTTGACGACAAAGCCTATGCGCTCGATCATTTCCGCACGAAGCTGTTCAAGCTTGCCTCCGGGTTCAGAACAGAAACCGGAAGGCGTATGGCCGCGGAACGCCATAAGCGGCTGGAAGCCATTTATGATGACTTCCTCGCTGAAGCAGGTTGCTAAATGGAATAGCCGCCGTCGACACTGAGCGCCGTCCCCGTCACCATCGAGGCGGCGTCGGATGCGAGCCAAAGGGCAGCCTCGGCCACATCGTCCGGCGTCGAAAAACGATCAAGCGGGATGGTCGCCTTCAGAGCCTGACGCGCTTCCGGCGTATCGTCTTCCAGAAACAGCTTCAGCGCTTCACTGTCGCTTTCCGCCGGGCAGATGCAATTGACGCGAATGTTCTTTTCGGCCAGCTCCAGCGCCATCGCCTTGGTGGCGCTGATAATCCAGCCCTTGGACGCGCTATACCAGACCAGCCCCTTGCGCGGACGCAGGGCTGTCGCCGAAGCTGTGTTGATGATGACGCCGCCACCCTGATGCTCCATGATCGGCACAACGATCTGCGTCGAATAATAGAGCGCCTTCATATTGACCGCGCTGATCAGATCGAAATTGTGTTCGTCCACCTCGGTCAGCGGCATGTTGCGATGGGTGAAACCGGCATTGTTGACCATGATATCGATGCGCCCGAAAGCCTCGAAGGCTGCACGCGCCACGCGTTCGACATCATCCTTGCGTGAGACATCCGCCTGCACCGACAGCGCATTCTTGCCGAGACGCGCCAGTTCGTCTTCCACGCGCTTCACATTAACGTCAGCCAGCACGACTTTCGCGCCTTCGGCTGCAAATCGGTGCGCCATGCCTGAACCGAAACCCGATCCGGCACCGGTGATGATTGCGACCTTATCCTGCAGCCTCTTCATGTCATTCTCCTTTGACAAAGTCGTTTCAGACTTTGTGTGCAAATCACTTGAAACACGATTGTTTGTTCCAATATGGCTTTAAGATGAACATGTCATGTGTGCATAAGCGGTTAACCCGACAAAACCGACAGGCTGCCTCCGCGCGCGGTCTAATCCCTGCACTTTGCCGACATTTGCCCCCGAGTTCAAATTCACGAGAATGCGGCAATCGGACGGTTGAATTTAAATCGATTAAATTATAAAGATGGGCCGCGCATATGGCACCGTTGTCATAGTAGGCTATGACTGACAGACTGATTTGCGCGAACGAAAGAAGAGAGCGACAGATGACCAGCCAGACTATTCCGGTAGAGCCTTTCGACTGCATCGTTTTTGGCGGCTCGGGCGACCTAGCCGAACGCAAACTGATCCCGGCATTGTATCAGCGGCAGCGTGCAGGCCAGCTCTCCGACCCGACGCGCATTATCGGCGCGTCACGCAGCGCCATGACCGATGACGAGTATCGCAAGTTTGCGCGCGATGCCATTCATGAGCACGTCAAGCCTGCGGAAGTCGATGAAAAGCAGGTCGAAGAATTTCTGAAGCGTGTCAGCTATGTTGCCGTCGACGCCAAGTCCGAAGAGGGCTGGGATGCGCTCAAGACGCTGATCGGCAAGAAGCCGGAAAAGATTCGCGCCTTTTACCTTGCAGTCAGCCCGACCTTGTTCGGCGACATTGCCACGCGCCTGAAGAGCCATGGCCTCATCACCCGCGACACCCGCATCATCGTTGAAAAGCCGATTGGCCGCGATCTGGATTCGGCAATGGCGCTCAACGACACGCTGGGCAGCGTGTTCCGCGAAGACCAGATTTTCCGTATCGACCACTATCTGGGCAAGGAAACAGTGCAGAACCTGATGGCGCTGCGCTTTGCCAATGCGCTTTATGAGCCGCTTTGGAACTCCGCCCATATCGACCATGTCCAGATCACCGTTGCCGAAGCTGTTGGCCTTGAAGGTCGCGCCGGTTATTACAACACGGCAGGCGCACTGCGCGACATGGTGCAGAACCATATTCTCCAGCTGCTCTGCCTTGTGGCCATGGAACCCCCATCGTCGATTGAAGCGGATGCCGTGCATGACGAAAAGGTCAAGGTGCTGCGCTCGCTGAAGCCCATCACCAATGCCAATGTCGAGGATGTGACTGTTCGCGGCCAGTATCGCGCGGGCGCATCTGCCGGCGGTCCGGTTCGCGGTTATCTCGAAGACCTCGAAAGCGACACCAGCAACACGGAAACCTTCGTGGCGCTGAAAGCCGAAATCGCCAACTGGCGCTGGGCGGGCGTGCCGTTCTACCTGCGCACAGGCAAGCGTCTGGCAACCCGTGTGTCGGAAATCGTCGTGACCTTCAAGCCGATCCCGCATTCGATCTTCGGTGAAAGTGCTGGCAAGGTCATCGCCAACCAGCTCGTCATCCGCCTACAGCCCGATGAGGGCGTCAAGCAGTGGCTGATGATCAAGGATCCGGGCCCGGGCGGCATGCGCCTGCGTCATGTTCCACTCGACATGAGCTTTGCCGAATCCTTCAGCGAACGCAATCCGGATGCCTATGAACGGCTTATCATGGACGTTGTTCGCGGCAATCAGACCCTGTTCATGCGTCGCGACGAAGTCGAGGCCGCATGGCGCTGGGTCGATCCGATCCTCCAGGGATGGGAGTTGAACAGTCAGCCGGTCCAGGGTTACACCGCAGGGACGTGGGGACCATCGTCGTCCATCGCATTGATTGAACGCGACGGTCGCACTTGGCACGAAACGTTGTAAGGACCCTGAAAGGAACGGCATGAACATCGAACGTCACGACTTCACCAGCGGAACGGAACTGGCGCAATCGCTTTCTGAGGCGATTGCAATCAAGCTGGCTGCCGCAATCGCTGAGCGGGGACAGGCCACACTGGCCGTCTCCGGCGGCACCACGCCGCTGAAACTGTTCGAGGTGCTGTCGCGCAAGATGATCGACTGGAACCTCGTCACGATTACCCTCGTTGACGAGCGTTTCGTGGCAACAGACAGCGATCGTTCCAACGAAAAGCTGGTACGGGACCATCTTTTGCGCGATCATGCAGGCGTGGCCCGTTTCATCGGCCTCTATAATCCGGCGGCGACGGCTGAAACGGCGGCGCTTGCTGCCGCCAGCCGCATCGACGCATTGCGCCGTCCTTTCGACGTGGTGGTGCTTGGCATGGGTAATGACGGTCATACCGCATCATTCTTCCCGAATGCCGACCGGCTCGATCAGGCGATCGACCCGGCAACGCGGGCGCTCGTTCTGCCAATCCATGCCGAAGGTGCGGGCGAAAAGCGCCTGACGCTGACTTTGCCGCTGATCGCCGAGGCCGACATGCTCGTGCTTCACATCGAAGGCGCGGCCAAGCAGGCAACGCTTGAAAAGGCGCTGTCCGGCGACGACGAACTTGAAATGCCGGTACGGGCCGTCTTCCACCATGCCCGCACCCCCATCCAGCTTTACTGGACCAGTTTAATTCCATTCAGGCCAGATTGGCACAGGTGATACCCATGCCCATGCAGTCCGCTCACAAACGCATTCAGGAAATCACCGAGCGCATCCGTGAACGCTCCAAACCAACCCGCGAGGCCTATATTGGCCGCGTGCGCGAGGCTGCGTTGAAAAAGCCGAACCGCACGGTGCTGGCCTGCGCCAATCTCGCCCATGGTTTTGCGGCCTGCGGACCGCATGACAAGGCGGCGCTGACCGGCGACGAAGTGCTGAATCTGGGCATCATCACCGCCTATAACGACATGCTCTCGGCGCATCAGCCGTTCGAGACCTTTCCGCAGCTCATCAAGCAGGCTGCGCGCGATGCGGGCGGCGTTGCGCAGGTGGCAGGCGGCGTACCGGCGATGTGCGATGGCGTCACCCAGGGTTTCGCCGGGATGGAACTGTCGCTGTTCTCGCGTGAAGTCATTGCCATGGCCGCTGCTGTCGGCCTGTCGCACGACATGTTCGATGCCGCCGTCTATCTCGGCGTCTGCGACAAGATCGTGCCGGGCCTGATCATTGGCGCGCTGACCTTCGGTCACTTGCCTGCAATCTTCGTGCCTGCCGGTCCGATGACCAGCGGTCTGCCGAATGACGAGAAGGCAAAGACCCGCCAGCTTTATGCGGAAGGCAAGGTCGGGCGCGAGGAACTGCTGATCTCGGAATCCAAGTCCTATCACGGTCCCGGCACCTGCACGTTCTACGGCACCGCCAATTCCAACCAGATGCTGATGGAAATCATGGGCCTGCATCTGCCGGGCGCGTCCTTCATCAATCCGGGCACGCCGCTGCGCGATGCGCTGACACGCGAAGCCGCCAAGCGCGCGCTGGCGATCACGGCCTGCGGTAATGAATATACGCCTGTCGGCGAAATGCTGGACGAACGGTCTTTCGTCAATGGCATCATCGGCCTCAACGCCACCGGCGGTTCGACGAACCATACGATCCATCTGATCGCCATGGCGGCGGCAGCTGGGATCAAGCTGACCTGGCACGATATTTCCGAGATTTCGGACGCGGTGCCGCTGCTCGCCCGTGTCTATCCGAACGGTCTTGCCGATGTAAACCATTTCCACGCCGCTGGCGGCATGGGCTTCCTCATCCGTGAGCTTCTCGACGGCGGCATTCTTCATGAAGATGTGCGCACCGTCTGGGGCGAAGGACTGCGCCCTTACGCCATCGAGCCAAAGCTTGGCGCTGACGGCACCGTCATACGCGAGCCGGTTCCCGAAAAGAGCGGCGACGACAAGGTGCTGGCGAAAATCCATTCGCCATTCCAGCCGAGCGGCGGTCTCAAGGTGCTGACGGGCAATATTGGCAATGCGATCATCAAGGTTTCCGCCGTGAAGCCAGAGCGTCAGGTGATTGAAGCGCCTGCAAAGGTGTTCAACGATCAGGCCGAATTGCAGGCTGCCTTCAAGGCAGGCGATCTGACCGGCGATTTCGTCGCGGTGGTTCGCTATCAGGGGCCGAAAGCCAATGGCATGCCGGAACTGCACAAGCTGATGACCGTTCTCGGCATCCTGCAGGATCGCGGCCAGCGCGTGGCTCTCGTCACCGATGGTCGTTTGTCCGGCGCATCGGGCAAGGTTCCTTCCGCAATCCACGTCACGCCGGAAGCACTCGATGGCGGCGCCATCGGAAAAATCCGCAATGGCGATGTTATCCGCCTGGATGCCGTCAATGGTACGCTGGAAGTTTTGATCAATCACGCGACACTCGACGCCCGACTTCAAGAGCGTCCCGATCTTTCCGCCAACGAACATGGCATGGGTCGCGAACTGTTCCGCGCCTTCCGGCAGATCGCCGGGCGAGCCGATGAGGGCGCATCGGTCTTCTGAAGCAATTAAGGCAAAGCGGGTTTTGCACCGCTTTGCCTCTCAAATCGCACTGGCTTGCGTGAAGAGGCGCAAAAAGCGCCTCTCAATTGTGTCAGAAAACGGGCTTTTTTGCGCCTACACTGCGGCAAGCCGCCGTCAGCGTATTTGCCATCAGCATGGCGATGGTCATCGGGCCGACACCACCCGGAACCGGCGTGATCGCGCCCGCAACCTTCTCCGCATCCGCAAAATCGACATCGCCGACGAGACGGGTTTTGCCCTCGCCCCTTTCCGGTGCCGGAATGCGGTTGATGCCGACATCAATCACCGTCGCGCCGGGCTTTACCCAATCGCCCTTGACCATCTGCGGACGACCAACAGCTGCGACCAGAATATCCGCCGCGCGTGCAATCGCAGGCAGATCCTTGGTGCGGCTATGTGCAACCGTGACCGTTGCATTGGCCGCAAGCAGCAGATTGAACATCGGCTTGCCGACAATGTTGGAACGCCCTATCACCACAGCATTGAGACCGGAAAGATCGCGGCCATGAACACGCTCGATCATGATCATCGCACCGGCTGGCGTGCAGGGAACGAAGGCCGTGTCGACCTCGCCAGTGCCCAGCTTGCCGACATTGATGAAGTGGAAGCCGTCCACGTCCTTGTCCGGTGAAATCGTCTGGATGACGCGGCCTGAATCGATATGCTTCGGCAGCGGCAGCTGCACCAGGATGCCGTGAATGGCCGGATCGTTGTTGAGGCTCTCGATCAGGTCGAGAAGCTCCTGCTCCGACGCCGTGTCCGGCAGATCATACTGAACGGAATGGAAGCCGCATTCCTTGGCCTTGCGGCCTTTGGAGGCGACATAGATCTGGCTCGCCGGGTCTTCACCCACGATCACCACGGCAATACCGGGAACAACGCCGGTCGCTGCAACGAGCTTTTCGGTTTCGGTCTTCACCGTGGAAACCACATCCTCGGCGAGCTTCTTGCCATCGATCAACTGGGCCATAGCGAGCGCTTCTTTCTGTTCGAAATATCGGCTTTGCGAGATAAACGGGCTGCAATGTCTGGGAGATACATCACATCCGTCGGGCATACATGCCAATAAGCGTCATGGCGCGCGATGACAATTGGCGAAAGCGCGACAAAGTGAAAATCGGGACAGGATTTTCAGAAGTTTCAGGAATGGCGTCAGAACCGCGTGCCACGGTTCGCGCGCACATCGTCGATAGTGCGCTGCAACTCGTCCGCTTCTCCGACCGTATCAGCCCGATTGTTCTCGACTTCCCAGCGCTCGTTCGCTTCACGAATGACGGCGGCAAGTCGCGTTTCGCCATAGGTTTCGAGCACATCTTCGGCTTCTGGTTCGTCCGGTGCCTGCGCTTCTCTCGACGGCTCCACCCTGTTCCCAAACAGGCACGAGAACAGACCGAGCCACAGCCCGCCCAGCAATCCGGCCAGAACCGAATTCTGCAAAGAAACGCCGCGCCAGCCAAAAGAATCCCTAGCAGGCGCAACAAAGCGCACAGCAGCACCGGTTCCGGACAATGTGTCTGTTTCACCTCGCGTTGCCCGCATCAGGCCATCGTCATAAAGTGCCTGTCGCGCGGCCAGATCGCGCTCCATCGCCTGTAGGCGATTGCGATCTTCATCTGTCGCCGGGGGCGCGTTCAACCCGGTCAAGGCGGATGCCGCTTTCTGCTCGTTTTGGACGGCTTTCCGCAGATCGGCCTGAATCAGACTGCGCTGATTGGCAATTTCAGCATCGATTGAAGGTACAACTCTCTCACCCACTTCTTGATAAAGTTCAATGAGTTGAGGTAACGGACCCGACCGCATATCTTCCGGTACGCCAGACTTTGCCAGGCTTTCTGCCGTCATGGTACTTAATCGATTGGCTTCCGCACCGATCCGCGCCGTTTCAGCCTTGGCCTCGGCAAAAGCATTCTCAAGGGCGGATTGATCCTCATCGCCAAAATTCCGACTGGTGCGGAACGCTTCAAAAGCCGCTTTCGCTGTTGTCACATCAGCTTCTAGCGCCTGCAATCGTTGGGGCAGAATGGGATCATTACGCATCGCACCGGTGATACCGGTCAACTGACTGCGAAACGCTTCAGCCACCGCATTGATTAGTGAAATCGCCTTTTCTGATCTGGGTGCCCTCGCCTCGACTGTGACGATGCCACTATCGAGCGCCTGCGAAAATTCCAGATGCGGACGCACAATGTCTGCACCCGTTAGTCCCGCGGGTGTAGAGGGCCCGGCCTCGCCTTCCGCTGTGGTGAATCGATCAAGCGCGTGGCGTAACTGGTCAAGAAGTGGTGGAGGCCCGAAATCCTGCGGCGACTGGATACGCGCCAGTTGGGCAGCACGGTTCAGCACCGCCTCGGATGCAATCTCGCTACGACGTTCGGAAGGAAACACCTGCAAGGATGTCGAAGCACTATAATGCTGCGGCTCAAGAGCTGCATAACCAAGCCCCAGCAACCCGCCCAATATGGTGAAGCCCAGAATGCGGCCCCAACGCAGACGCCAGCGCCCGCGGGGCTTGGCAAGCTGCGCCACGGCGGCTGGAGCGACAACGGCAGACACCGCGTGTTCCGGTTCGGCCTGCCTTTGCAGGTCCGGCGCAGGGACCGCCGTTTGCGGGGCTGTTTCCGGCTCAAGCCTGGACTGCAATTCGGCGCGTATGGCGCTCATGCGCTGGCGCATATCGGCAGCGGGGTCATAGACCGTCGAAGGTGCTGTGGGTTCGCCATCCAGCATTTCCTGCTTGCGGCGTAGAAGTTCGTCACGACGCCTGCGATGCTCGCGCTCGGCCAGCAATTCTTCCGCCAGTTCGGCAGTGGTCTTGGTCGGGCTGAGATCGGGCGTGATGCCCTGAGACCGGGCCAGAAACTCGGGAGCATAAGCTAATAAGGGGCGTACAACAGCAGCTTGTCCCTTGTTGTTTTGCTCAACCATCGCTTTTTCCCGATGCCTATCCAAGCCCATCTACCGGTCCGAATGCCCGGACCATCCGCCTATGATCATGCCATAACACAGACCAAGAGAATTATGGCATCCACCATGGCAAACAAACCGTTAAAATTGTAATTTTCCATAATGATTCATACCGATGCGCGACTGGAGGAAGCCAAGATGCAGCCCAAAATGGAACATCCGGTCGATATGGGACGCCTCGAAGGCATTGTTCAGTTCATTCAGGCAGCAGAACGTCTGAAAAGCACATTGCGTTCCGGCCATACCGCCGAAGGCCGCCCGGAAAGTACCGCCGAACACAGCTGGCGGCTCTGTCTTCTGGTCACGCTTTTCGACAAGGAGCTTGGCGATTGCGACCGCCTGCGCCTTCTCAAAATGTGTCTTGTGCATGATTTGGGCGAGGCGATTTCCGGCGATGTCCCGGCCATTCACCAAAGCGCCGACGATGGCCGCGCCGAGCGTGAAAAGGCCGATCTGATCCAACTATGCGCGCCGCTTCCCGACGATCTTCGTGCGGAAATTCTTGACCTGTGGGCCGATTATAATCGCGGCACCTCTCCGGAAGCGATCTTCGCCAAGGGATTCGACAAGATCGAGACCATGCTGCAGCACAATATCGGGCTAAACCCGCCCGATTTCGATTATGCATTCAATCTCGGCTATGGCCTCAAGCAGACCGAGCGCCACCCGCTATTGCGCCAGTTTCGCACCCTTGTGGATGCGCAAACGGCGCGCAATGCGGATAAGCAGAAGCGATCAGTTTAGCGTCGCGAAATGCCGCAGCGTGAAGACAATCTGGTAGAGCAAGGCGAGTGTGGCAAAGACCGCATGATAACGCCGATTATCCCAGAACATGGCGATGACGCTGAACACGATGAAACAGACCGTCTGAATCGGATATTCGATCCCGTAGAGATGATAGTGATCAACACCTTTCAACAAGGTGTCGAGGACGTCCACCACATGGATCAGCGCCAGAATGCCGAAGAACCATTTGCGCCGTGACAGGAAATAATCGCGATAGCCGGTATATTCCTCCATGCTGTCGGGAAAGAGCAACGTGCATTGCAGGAAATAAAGCCCGGCATAGAAGATAACGAAGAGATATTTTTCGAATGTCCATTGAGGAATAATTCTGAGGCCGAACTCGAACCACCAGAAATGCACCACCGACAGCAGCACGAAGGCCACCCAGGCCATATGCACCGGATAGATTCTCTGCTTGCCGGGATGCTGGATGAAACGCGCAACGCCGGTGAGCAGGCGCGAAACGCACAGGCCCAGAATCATGCCGATGATGATGCGGACGTGGCCGAATGCTTCTGCTGGCGGAATACCAGTAGTCAAAGACGGATCCATTGGCCCCTCAATCCAACCGCGCGGATAAACTTAAAAATCCGCAACTTCCATGCAATTTCCTCAAAACATACTGGTTGATATTTTATGAGGCTTCAATAATTCACGGGCAAGAAAGCTATAGTTTCCGCAGTTTTATGTTTTGTCTGCTCGTATCGATCAAATATGGCCCAGCCGCCTTGCGGATCGCGAAGGCAGAGGTTTATACCCTCTGCAAACAACCTTGGCGCTCCAGCGCCGAAACATTCAGACAGGCGGAACAATCAATATGCAGGATACGGTCATTCTCGTCGGTTGCGGCAATATGGGCTTTGCCATGCTCAAAGGCTGGCTCGACAACGGCATTTTGAAAGCTGGCGACGTTCATGTCGTCGAGCCGACGGATGCGCTTCGCGAGCGTGCTGCGGGCGCTGGCGTTCATGCCTATTCCAGCGCGGAAGCGCTGCCTGCCGACCTCAAGCCACGCATGATCCTCGTTGCCGTCAAGCCGCAGGTTATGAACGCTGTGCTGCCTGCCTATAAGCGCTTTGCGCCAGCCGCCACCTTTGTCAGCGTTGCAGCAGGCATCCCGGTTGCGCTGTTCGAGACGCATCTGGGCCACGATGCAGCCATCCTCCGCTGCATGCCCAATACGCCTGCCGCCATCGGCAAGGGCATGATGGTGACCTTCAAGAACGCCAATGTGACTGCCGATAATGAAGCTTTCGTCGCACGCCTGCTCGCCACTTCAGGCAAGGTCGCAAGCGTCGACGAAGAAGCGCTGATGGATGCCGTCACGGCGGTTTCGGGTTCCGGCCCGGCCTATGTGTTCCACTTCATCGAAGCCTTGACCGATGCCGGTGTCACCGCTGGCCTGCCGCGCGAAACGGCAGGGCTTCTTGCCATGCAGACCGTGATGGGTGCAGGCGCGCTTGCCGACGCCAGCACAGACACTCCGTCGAAACTGCGCGAGCAGGTGACGAGCCCGAACGGCACCACGGCGGCGGCTCTGGAAGTGCTGATGGGTGGCGACCGTCTCAAGACGCTTGTTGCCGAAGCGGTTGAAGCAGCGCGCAAGCGTTCCGTGGAACTCGGCAAGGCCTAATCAGCCAGTCTCGGCACCGCTTCGATCAGCGCTCTGGTGACAGGCGCTTGCGGTGTCAGGATCAGCTCCTGCGTCGGGCGGTTTTCAACGATCCGCCCGCACTCCATCACCGCAATGCGATCCGCCATAAGTGCTGCAACCGCAAGATCATGGGTGATGAAGAGATAAGCCGTCTGTTCGGCCCTTTGTATCTCCCGCAACAGGTCGAGAATTGCGCCGCGCACCGTCACATCGAGCGCGGAAACCGCTTCATCCAGCACGATCAGTGAAGGGGATGTCGCAAGCGCGCGAGCAATGGCCACGCGCTGCCGCTGGCCGCCGGAAATTTCGTGCACCCCACGCCGCGCAAGCGCCGGATCAAGCCCGACCTTTTCCAAAAGTCCCGCAATATCGCGTTTGATTCCGTGAATGCGCAGCGGTTCGTGCAGAAGATCGCTGACGCTGGCGCGGGGATTGAAAGCGGATAGTGGGTCCTGAAATACCATCTGCATGTGCGCGCGTTGCCTGCGCAGTACAGCACCTTGCAATGCCAGCCAATCCTCGCCTTCGAAACGGATCGCCCCGCTTTCCAGTGGGTGCAGGCGCAGCAAAGTACGTGCAAGCGTGGATTTGCCGCTGCCCGACGGACCGACCAGCGCCAGCGTTTGACCCTTGGCGATCTCAAGGCCGACATGGTCGAGCACCAATGCACCGCCATAACGCGCCACCAGCCCGTCAGCCTGCAACAAGGTCTCAGCCATGGGGCGTCAACTCCAATGCAGGCACAGCGGCAATCAGCGCGCGCGTATAGTCCGTCTGCGGTGTGTCGATGATCGCGCGCGTTTCGCCGCTTTCCACAAGCGCACCCCGGCGAAAGACTGCGATATGATCCGCAAGCCCCGAGGCGAGTGCAATATCATGCGTGATGAAGATCAGCGTCATGCCGTCTTCACGCACCAGTTTGCGCAGCAGCGCAACGATTTCCTTTTGAACGATGGTGTCGAGCGCGCTTGTCGGCTCGTCAGCGATCAGCACGCGCGGATTGGCAGCAATGGCGAGCGCTATGGCGATACGCTGCTTTTGCCCGCCGGAAAACTGATGCGGATAGCGGTGAAAACTCCGCTCCGCATCGGGGATATGCACGCGCTCAAGCAGGGCGAGCGCCCGCTCCTTTGCAGCAGAACTGTCCAGCTTTTCGTGGGCGCGAATGGTTTCGACCAATTGCGCGCCGATGCTCATCAGCGGGTCGAAGCTCGATGCCGGGTCCTGAAAGACAAAGCCGATATCACGACCGGGCTTCATCGGCCCATCCGCCCATGCGATGCGCCCCGATACCCGCGCATTGGCAGGCAGAAGTCCGGCCAGCGCCAGCGCCAGCGTGCTTTTGCCAGAGCCACTTTCGCCGATAATGGCGAGCGTTTTGCCCGCCTCTATATCAAGCTGGACATTGCCCAGCGCCGTTTCGCGTCCATAGGTGACGGAGAGATTTTCCAGCTGCACAAGCAGGCTCATGATTGCACCTCGCGCCGTGTAGCTGCGGCCGTCACGCCCTCGCCCGCCAGATAGACGCCGACGACGGTTAATGCCAATGCCAGTCCCGGCACAATCGAAAGCCACGGCGCGGAGCGCAGCACCGTCCGGCCTTCCGCAATCATGCCGCCCCAAGTGACCCGGTTCGGATCACCCAGCCCCAGAAAGGACAGTGCCGCCTCGATCAATATGGCCGAAGCGACGATCACCGGCACCAGCGCCAGAACCGGCGGCAAGGCATTGGGCAAGATCTGACGAAAGGCGATCTCCAGCGGATGCATGCCGATGGTGCGAGCCGACGACACATAGTCGCGTTCGCGGATGGATAGTACCTGCCCGCGTGTCAGCCGTGCTGCCTGCGTCCAGCTCGAAAGCACGATTGCCGCCACCAGAACCGGCAATGACGGCCCGGCAAGACTGACCAGCGCCAACGCCAAGAGAAAGCCGGGCACGGTTTGAAACGCCTCGGTGATCCGCATCAGGATTTCATCGACAATCCCGCCTGCAAAGCCTGCCAGCACGCCGACCGCACTGCCGACAAGGATGGAGGCCAAAGCCGCCGCAAGCCCGACAATCAGCGAGGTGCGCCCGCCATGGAAAAGCTCGGCCACCACATCGCGCCCGAGCCGGTCTGTACCGAGCGGAAAGGCGCTATTGTCGAACGGTGACAGCAAGGGGACGGCGACAATCCGGAGTGGATCACCGGGGAAGAGAAGCGGCGCCAGCAGCGCAGCTGCGACGAGGATCGTCAGGATGATCGAACCCGCCAGACCCTCACCGGTTTTGAGGCTGCGCAGAAAAACCTTCATGTGCGGGCCTTTCCTGACGCCCGCTGGGCAATACGCGGATCGAGCCAGACATAGAGAAGGTCGACAAGGAAATTGACCACGATCACCATGATCGCGCTTGTGAGAATGACGCCCAGAAGCAAGGGCGTATCGCGGCTTGCCACGGCTTCCTGCGCCAATCGCCCGAGGCCGGGAACTGCAAAGACGCTTTCAATCACCACGCTGCCGCCCAACATGCTGGCCGCCTGCAATCCGAGCAGGGTGACCAGCGGCAACAGCGCATTGCGCGCCACATGGCGCAACACGATGCGCGGTCGCGAAATGCCGCGCGCGCGCAAAGCCCGCACAAAATCCATACGCCATATGTCAGCCATCGCAGCGCGCATGACACGCAGATAAAGCGCCAGATAAATCAGCGCCAGTGACACAACCGGCAGCAGCAGATGACGCGCTATATCGCCTGCCCGCGCCAAACCCTGCTTGCCCGATGCAATCGTTTCGATACCGCTCGATGGCAACCAGCGCAGCCGGATTGAAAACAGAATGACCAGCACCAGCGCCAGCCAGAAGCCCGGAATGGCATAGAGCACGAGAGAGGTGATCGACAGAAACCGATCCCGGAAACTGCCGGGTCTTGCGCCTGCGACAAGCCCAAGCAAAGTGCCGACGGCAAAGGACAGCGCCGTCGCCGCGCCCATGAGCAGAAGCGTATTGGGCAACCGCTCCAGAATGACGCCAAGGATAGGCCGGTTGAAACTGACCGACCAGCCGAGATTGCCCTGCACGAGAGAGGCGAGATAGGCGGCAAGCCGATGCCAGACCGACTGATCCAATCCCCACCGGGCGCGCATATCCGCTATCTGCGCAGCATCACCGCCAAAGCTGACGGCATAGGCGTCAACCGCATCGCCGGGGGCAAGTTCCAGCATCAGAAAACAGCCGACAACGACAATCAGCAGCACAAGAATGCTGCCGATCAAACGTTTCCGGAGAAGGGTTAGAATCTGCGCCACGCCGCGACGATACAATCAACACGCTGTTTCGTCACCGTTCTATCGCGGTTCAACCCAGGTATCGGCCCAGTTGGAAACAGCCCAGCGCGGATTGTTGGAAACATTCTTCACCCGCTCACTGGCAACCGTGATGAAACCCCATTCGGCAACATTGATAAGCGGCAGGTCCGCTTCCACTTTTTGCTGAAACTGATGGTAAAGCGCCGTGCGTTTCTTCTCATCGATTTCGCGCGCTGCAGCGGCAATCAGGGTATCCAGTTCTGCATTGGCATAGCCACCCTGATTGGAGAATGGCACACCCGCTGGAATGCCGCTTTCAACCAGAATAGTGGTGGAGATAGCCGGATCGCCACGATAGACGGTTGGCGCAATAGCAAGGTCGAAGTCGTGGTCGGTATAGACCGCCTTCTGATGCGCCGCCGCGTCGTTGTTGACGATGCGCGCATCAATGCCAATCGCGGCCAGAGCCTGGCGCAGATAATCACCGAACTGCCTCGTCTCATTGAAATAAGGCGCGGGCAGCAGCTTCAGCGCGAAGCGTGTTCCGCCATCGCCCCGCTTGTAGCCCGCCTCGTCCAGCAGCGCATTCGCCTTGGCCACATCAAACGGATAGGACGGCACATCATCCGTATAGAACTGGCTGTCATAGCGCGGCACCGGGCCGGTCGAAGTCTTGGCATAGCCGAGGAATATGGTGTTGACCACAAAGTCACGATCGATCGCATGAGCAATCGCCTGACGAACCTTCAGATCGGCCAGCTCCTTGCGGCGATGATTGATTTCCACCACGAGCTGATAGGTCAGCGCCTCATAGCCCTTGGAAACAACCGTCAGCCCCGGCACTTTCGAAATGCGGTCAAGGTCGGCCAGCGGCACGGCGGAGAACGCCGCCAGATCAATCTCTTCGGCCTCCAGCGCTCCGGCTGCGGCAGCCCGGTCGGGCAGAACACGATAGACGATCTCGTCGAGATAAGGCTCGCCCTCGCCCCAATAGGCATCGTTCCGGACCAGCCGGTAATATTCGCCGGTCTTGTGCTCCGCATATTTGAACGGTCCCGTGCCGATAAGCTTTTCATTGGCCGGATTGGCCGCAATATCGGTTCCCGCGAAAACATGTTTCGGCAGAACAGCAGTCAGCGCTGGAAGAGCGTTGCGTATGAGCTGGAACGGCGTCGGCTCCGAGAAATGAAAGACGGCAGTATGATCGTCCGGCGTTTCCACCTTTTCCAGCGCCTTGAACACAACGCGACCAAGATTTTGCAATGGCTTCCAGACTTCAAGGGCCGAAAAAGCCACATCTGCCGCCGTAAACGGCGTGCCGTCATGCCATTTCACGCCTTCGCGCAGGCGAAATGTTACCGTCAGCCCGTCAGCCGAGCCGTCCCAGGCCGTGGCCAGACGTGGGTTCAAACCGTTTTCGCCGTCGAAAGAGGCTTCGGCCAAGGGCTCGACGATCTTGCTTGCAACGAAGAACACGCCATTGGAAGCGACGATGGCCGGGTTGAGATTACGTGGTTCGGAGTCCGCAGCCACGACAAGCCGTCCGCCCTTCTGCACGTCGCCAGCTGCCCGCGCCCATTTCGGAATTGCGATTGATGCGGCCAGAAAGGTCGAGCCGACCAGAAAAGCTCTTCGCGACGTGGTGAATTGAGACATGACCCCTCCGGCCTCGCATTTTTCTTCCTGTCGGCATATTTCTATCGCAGCCACCTGCAAATGACAGGGTCAAATCCTGTCACCACGACAATAAATATTGAAAATCATTTCCTTTTTTAAAATTTTGACCAATAGATCAATGCAGTATAATCCAATTATATGCTCGCTGATTGTTCAGTATTACCCAGAATATTGCTGAATTAATTTTTCACATAATGCCTATCTTAAGAAATTCTCCCCTTGCCAAACAGGCGCCTTTGCATAGATCATGGTTAATTATGTGTTGTCGCATTTCGTGAGGAGCGAACACGATCAGCACATGACGACAGGAGAATACCCCACTCCTGTTTCACCCACTTGCAGGCCCGACAGGAAAATCCGGCTGCGAGTTTTTTGAAGCTGAACCACATTGGAAGAGAGGAAACAGAAATGACTAGTTTGCTGCCCCCGCTTCATGACGGTCACGCACCGATCTATCTTCATCATGCATTTCAGGATGCAGTTGACGCTTATGAAGATTGGACTTTGGAATCGGCCGAGCCGGTTGTTCAGGTCAATGGCAAGATTACGCGTATCAGCGTTGTCTTCCGCCGCCTGTGGAGCTGCACCGACATGGTGCCGCGCCACACGCTGGAAGCATTGAAGGATATCGTTCCGTCGACACTGGTGCATGCGGAACGCTGGAAAGAAAACGCAACTTTTTCGGAAGCCGCCCATGTCATGCGCGCGGCTTTGGAACGGCGTAAGGCACGACGGCTCCCTGTCGTGTGCTAATATTTTGAAAACAGCCAGGCGGGCGGGTTCATCCCCGCCCGCTTTTTTGTGCACGAAAGGTCGAACACGGAAAGTATGATCTTTTTCAGCCGGAACGATCCCTTTATTAGCAATCAATAAGCCTCCCAAGCCCCATACAAATCATCTCAGGAGTTCCGATGCGTAAGCTGCTTACCGCCGCCCTCATTCTCGCTTTCTGCACAGCCGGATCGGCGATGGCAAAAACCATACGCGTCGGCGTCACGCCCGGCCCGCATGCCCAGATCATGGAAAAGGTCAAGGAAGTGGCCGCTGCCAAGGGGTTGGAAATCGATATTCAGGAATTTTCCGATTACGTCATTCCAAACATGGCGCTGGCCGACGGCGCGATAGAAGCCAATTCATTCCAGCATCAGCCCTATCTCGACAATCAGGTTGCCGACCGCAAGTTCGACATTGTGAGCGTGGCGCAGTCCGTCAACTTCCCGATGGGCATGTACTCCAAAAAGCTCAAGAACATCTCCGAACTCGCCGATGGTGCAACGGTGGCGATCCCCAACGATCCGACCAATGGCGCTCGCGCCCTTCTGGTTCTGGCCGATAACGGCCTGATCAAGATCGATCCGGCCAAGGGTTTGCGCGCCAGCGTTATCGACGTGACCGAAAACCCGAAGAACCTCAAATTCGTCGAGCTTGATGCAGCACAATTGCCGCGCTCGCTGGAGGATGTCGAGGCCGCCGTCATCAACACCAACTATGCGATGGAAGCTGGCCTTAACCCGGCCAAGGATCCACTGATCCGCGAGGGCGAAAAGGCGCCCTATTTCAACATCATCGCCGTGCGCACCGCCGACAAGGATGCTGACTGGGTCAAGGAACTTGTCAGCGCCTATCACAGCCCTGAAGTGAAGGCCTTCATCGAAGAAACCTTCAAGGGCTCGGTTCAGCCGTCCTGGTAAGCGGCTTCGCCCGACGCTAGAGCGGTTCCGATTAAAATGGAATCGTGGAACCGCTCTATCTATTTGTTTTTACGCATTATCCTACGCAAAACCGCTACGCACTTTTGCTGGAAATGCTCTATCGCAAAAGAAAAACGCCGGCCCGAGAGTATCGGACCGGCGTTTTTCTTTGACGGAATAAATAGATTCAGAGCTTGCGGAACCGCACGCGTGCGCTGCGCTCGATGGCGGCGACGGTCAGTTCGTCCAGCGTCCAGCGGTCGCGCAACATCTGGAGAAACTCAAGCTCTTCCTGCTCGACATGCAGATCGGCGGCGGCGACTTCAACCGCCAGCGCATAGGCCGTGTCGTAGAGCTTTTCCGGCAGTGCGTCGTGGGCAAGGTCGAGGATCTTTTCCAGACCGTCTTCATCGGCCAGCAGCGCATAGCACTCATTGGCGAGGCGCGGCAGCTCGGCCGTATCGAACCCACGGAACACCGGAAGGCGCGTCACCACATTGCCGATGGACTCCAGTTCCGCATCGGTCACGGTTGTATCGGCAGCCGACGTCGTGATCATGATGTAGACGAGCGCATCCTGCGGCGAGATTTTCTTCATCGGGTACTCCTCAGCAACACGAGAGCATTTCCAGCAAAAGTGCGTAGCGGTTTTGCGTAGGATAATGCGTAAAAACAAACAGATAGAGCGGCTCTACGATTCCGTTTTAACCGAAACCGCTCTATGATAGGAATCAGCGTTTCCGGTTACAATTTGCGGGAAAGTTAGGAAGCCTCCTGCGGTTACGCAAGGAAATTCCGCACCAGCCGTTGACGACACGGGGTTGGCGCGCCATAGAGCATAAGCACGAATTTGTGCACCGTTTTTCAAAAATCACGCCCTTCACAGGATATCAGGATAAAACCATGACCTCGCATCGTCTGCCCGAAATCACGCTGACCCCGGAACTGACCGCGGCGGCTGCAGACGTGAAAGCATGGCCCTTTGAAGAGGCGAAGAAAATCCTCAAGCGCTATGCCAAGACCGGCCTGCCGGACACGGTGATCTTCGAAACGGGCTATGGCCCGTCGGGCCTGCCGCATATTGGCACCTTCGGCGAAGTGGCCCGCACCTCGATGGTGCGCCATGCCTTCCGCGTTCTGACGGAAGACAAGGTGAAGACGCGCCTGATCTGCTTCTCCGACGATCTCGACGGCATGCGCAAGATTCCGGACAATGTGCCGGACAAGGCCGCTCTTGAGCCTTATCTGCAAATGCCGCTTTCGTCGGTGCCGAACCCTTTTGGCGGCGAATACAAGAGCTTTGCCGAGCATAACAATGCCATGCTCTGCCGCTTCCTCGACACTTTCGGCTTCGACTATGAATTCGCAAGCGCGACGGAATATTACAAGTCCGGCAAGTTCGATGCCGTGCTGCTCAAGGCCGTCGAGCGCTATGACGACATCATGAAGGTCATGCTGCCGACGCTCGGCGAAGAGCGTCAGGCGACCTATAGCCCGTTCCTGCCGATTTCGCCCAAGTCGGGCCGCGTGCTCTACGTGCCGATGAAGAAGGTCGACGCCAGGGCTGGCACGATCACTTTCGACGATGACGGCGTTGAAACAACCCTTCCCGTCACGGGCGGTAATGTGAAGCTACAGTGGAAGCCGGATTTCGGCATGCGCTGGGCAGCACTCGGCGTCGACTTCGAAATGTTCGGCAAGGATCACCAGACCAATTCGGAAATCTATGACCGTATCTGTGTCATCCTCGGCGGACGTGCGCCAGAACATTTCGTCTACGAACTGTTTCTCGACCAGCTCGGCCAGAAGATTTCCAAGTCCAAGGGCAACGGCATCTCGATCGATGAATGGCTTTCCTATGCACCGACCGAAAGCCTTGCACTTTACAATTTTCAGAAGCCGAAGACGGCAAAGCGCCTCTATTTCGATGTCATCCCGAAGGCGGTGGACGAGTATTTCACCTATCTTTCGGCTTATGACCGTCAGGAATGGAAAGACCGCCTGAACAATCCGGTCTGGCATATCCATTACGGTAACCCGCCCAAGGTCAACCTGCCGGTTACCTTTGCCCTGATGCTCAATCTGGTCAGCGCTTCGAATGCGGAAAGCCCATCGGTTCTGTGGGGTTTCATCTCGCGCCACGCACCGGGCGTCACGCCGGAAAACAATCCGGAGCTGGATGCGCTCGTCGGTTACGCGATCCGTTACTTCAACGATTTCGTCAAGCCGACCAAGCAGTTCCGCGCACCGGACGATGTGGAGCGCGCTGCACTGGAAGCGCTGGATGCCAAGCTCGGAACCCTGCCTGCCGGGACCGATGGCAACGACATCCAGAACGCCATTCTGGACGTCGCCCGCGCCATCGAGCGCTATCAGGATCACACCAAGAAAAGCCCGGAAGGCGGCCCCGGCGTGTCGGTTTCCTTCTTCCAGATGCTCTATGAAGTGCTGATCGGTCAGGAACGCGGGCCCCGCTTCGGCTCCTTCGTCGCGCTTTACGGCATCGACGAAACCCGCGCCCTGATCAAAAAGGCGCTGGCTGGCGAACTGGCCTGATCCGACATCATCAACGAAAAGCCCCGCAGCCACCCGGCGCGGGGCTTTTTCTGTATCTGAAATCATCGCCGTGGTTTGCCCTGATTGACTCTGCTCCTCACAGTAGGTAGTACGGTCTACCTACTGTGAGGAACCCGAGATGACAACCGTTCAAACTCCTTTTCCGGCTTCGACGGAAAGCGCGCGCGAAAAGCTGCTCAACGCCGCTGCCGTCCTTTTCTACAATCATGGGATTGGCGGAACCGGCATCGATGCGATCGTTGAAAAGGCAGGCGTTGCCAAGAAGAGCCTCTATAACAATTTTGCGTCCAAAGCCGATCTCGTGAACCAGTATCTCGAAGTGCGCCATGCCGAATGGCTGGGCCTTTACGATATGCGCCTGCAACAGGCGGTCACGCCACAGGAAAAGGTTCTCGCGATTTTCGACGCCTATCAGGACCACGCCGAATTTGCTTATGAGCACGGGTTTCGCGGGTGCGGTTTGTTGAATGCCGCAGCCGAACTGACCGTTGGCGATATCGGCCGTCAGGCCGTGAAAAATCACAAGCGTGAAGTTGAAGCCTTGCTGGCGGGCCATTTGGCAGAACTGCTGCCGGAAGCGCCCGAGCGGGCGGCGGCACTGGCCCGGACATTATCCTTTCTGCTGGAAGGAGCGATGTCGCGTGCCGGACTTGAGGGAAACAGCACCTGTATTCAGGAAGCGCGGGCAATGGCATCGGACATGCTGGGGACATTATGAGCACTTCATCCCGCAACTATGCGATTGGCGTCGCCGCCATTCTGTTTTCCTCCGCAGTCTGGGGCACGACCGGCACAGCGGCCACCTTTGCCCCGGAAGTGGGTGCTGCTGCCATCGGCGCAGCCGCCATGGGTGTGGGCGGACTGATGCAGGCCGTTCTCGCCGGACGCGGCATTGTGCGCGCATTGCCGCAGCTGGCCCAGCACCGGCGCAATCTCGCCCTGGGCGGACTGGCCGTCGCCATTTACCCGCTCGCATTCTACGCCTCGATGCGCATGGCTGGCGTGACCATTGGAACCGTCGTAACGCTCGGTTCAGCACCACTGCTGTCCGCCTTGATTGAGTATGCGTTCGACGGTTCGCGCTTGTCGCGGCAATGGTTGTGGGGGGCCATCATCGGGCTGCTCGGCATGATCCTCATATCAGTCGCCGAGGGATCGGCGCATAGCGGCATTCAAACCGGAAGCTCTGTGCTGATCGGCATTGGTCTCGGACTGGTCGGCGGTTTGACCTACGCGCTCTATTCATGGACGGCGCGTGGGCTGATCCTGAGCGGTATACATTCATCCGTAGCGATGGGCGCGACCTTCGGCATTGGCGGCCTGTTGTTGATGCCGGTCCTGCTGATGACCGGTGCGCCCTTTCTCGCCTCATGGAACAATGCCGCTGTCGGCATTTACATGGCCGCGGTGCCGATGTTCCTCGGCTATGTCTGCTTCGGCATCGGCCTTGCGCGTGTTCCCGTCAGCATGGCAACGACGATCACACTGGTCGAGCCGGTTATCGCCGCGCTGCTGGCCGTAGTCATCGTGGGAGAACGTCTCCCAGCTATGGGCTGGCTGGGCGTTGCGCTGGTCATCGCGTGCCTGATTGTCATCACCATTCCGCTGAAAACAGTGTCACGCAGGAGCCCGAAGGCAATAGCGGAAGCCTAGTTTGCTGGTGCAGGTGTCGGCGCCGCCGGCGCTGGAGGAAACTCGCCCTGCTGCGGAGAAGGTGAGGACGGTTGCGGCTCCGTTTCTGGCGCGAGCGGCGACGGATTGTTCAGACCATTGCCCGTGTCAGGCTCAAGGCTCTGCAAGGAAGCATCCGGCTTGTCTCCGAAAATGCCGAGACGCGCATCTTCCGCCTTGCGGCCCGCATCAGCATAGGTGCCGTCTGGCGCGGCCTTGGCCCAGCCATTTGTCACCAGCCATTCGGCGGCATCGTCATTGCCCAGTTTGCAGACAGTGGCGATAGCAGCACCGCTGTCATTCTGCGGAAGGCGGCACATAATGGCGCGCGAACGCAGCCATTGCCGGAAAGCGGTCCGCGCCTGCATGCCGCAAGGCCAGCTTTCCCCCGCTGCCGTTTGGCAAGTCTGCTCGACCGGCACAACCTCGATACCCTGCAAATCAATAAGGCGACCCTGACTTTCAAGCCGCCCTGCTGCGACGGCGACGGGGCGTTGCAGAAGCTGCATGTCCTCGTTCTCGCCAACCTGTGCGAGTGGCTGGGTGTTCGTCTCGGTCGGCGCGACGGGTTCCGGCGACTTTGGCGAGGCGGCCAATCCCAGATCGCTGAGCGGCGGGCGCGGCGCTTCACGCTGAAGCCCGTTTGCCTCATCGCTGGAATTGCCTGATGGCGCATCTTGCTGTTCACCCGCAGGCGGGGTCTGGGTCTTTGCGTCGGCGTTGCTATCCGGTTCGTTATAATCGAACTGTTCGACAACGATGCCATTGCCGGAACCGCCATTTGGCTTCGCCGCATCGCCATCACTGGTGATCACCTGAACCGGCCCCTCAAGCGCGCCGTAAAAAGGGGCAATGAAAGCTGCGGCCACCAGCGCGCCGGTCAATGCGGCGAGACTGCCATAAACGATGCGCGAATGGCTTCTCGCGTTTTTCATCTGCGACTGCGCCATTACTGGCTTGCCCATAGAATTCTGGCGATCCATTCCACATCCTTGGTTTCAAAGCTGCGGTTTGAATGCTCTGGATTGAGCGAATGCAATTCGATTGTACGTGGTGTCTGGCGATAAAGGATTTTGGCCATGACTTCTCCATCCTTGGTTCGCACCACCACGCGGTCGCCGCGACGCACCGGCGCATTGGGCGCGACGATCAACGTATCGCCGTCACGGTAAAGGGGCAACATGCTGTCGCCCGAAACTTCCAGCGCATACACACCTTCGCTGTCGCCCACCGGAAATTCCACAATGTCCCAGCCCTGTCCCGCGGGAAAACCGGCATCGTCGAAATAACCGCCTGCACCGGCCTCCGCCATGCCCAGAAGCGGGATCGGCTGCGGGTCCTGCAAATATTCGCCGAAACCCTGGTTCGCAGTACCGCTGCCGCCCATCAGGCGCGTGAGTTCTTCAAAGCTCGCGCCGGTGGCTTCCATCACCTTGGCAAGCGACTCTGTCGAGGGCCAGCGCGCGCGTCCATCGGCAGCGTAACGCTTGGATTTGTTGAAGGTCGTAGGGTCAAGACCTGCACGGCGGGCAAGCCCCGATGCACTCAGGGAATAACGCTCGGCCAACGCGTCTATCGCCGCCCAGATGCTGTCGTGAGAAAACATGGTATGATCCGCCAATTTCGGGTCGGTCTCTTCCCACGACGAACTCGGACCATGGGGGACGCGCCGCTTAGGATTTTAAACCTATAACTTGTGCCGACTTTTGCCAGAACCTACCGAAAATTGGGGTTTTGCGCAAGATGCACGAATTGACAGGGAAAATTTTCTTATTTAGCGGTCGCCGAAAAGTGGGGGCAATAAAAAAGCGCGGTGTTTTCACACCGCGCTTTTCAGATTTTCAGGGATTAAGCGTCAAGCTGCTTTCTTGGTTTCGCCCTTGTAGGGGTTGAACCGCTGGTAGAAGCTTTCGCCGTTCTCGGCCATATCGAGAAGCAGCTTCGGGGCCTTGAACTGCTGGCCGTATTTCTTCTGCAACTCCTTGGCAAGCTTGACGAATTTCTTCGCGCCCATGCCATCGATATAGGACAGCGTGCCGCCCGTATAAGGTGCAAAACCGAAAGCCAGGATCGAGCCGACATCCGCCTCGCGCGGATCGGTGACAATGCCTTCTTCCATCACGCGGGAAGCTTCCAGAGCGATGGTGACGAGGAAGCGTTCCTTCAGCTCCTTCACATCGATCTTGTCCGGGTCTTGCTGCGGATAGAGATCCTTGAGGCCAGCCCAGAGATGCTTCTTGGCAGGTTTGGCCGGATATTCGTAGAATCCCTTGCCATTCTTGCGGCCTTTGCGGTCGAACTCGTTGACGAGCCTGTCCACCAGCTCGACATGGCGCGGATCGACAGCCTTTTCGCCAAGATCGGCAAGCGTTGCCTTGAGGATCTTCTGCGAGAGATCGATGGCGGTTTCGTCATTGAGTGCCAGCGGACCAACGGGCATACCGGCCATGCGGGCGGCATTTTCGATCATCGCAGCCGGAACGCCTTCCACCAGCATGTTGTAGGCTTCCGACATATAGCGCAGCACGCAACGATTGACGTAGAAGCCGCGCGTGTCGTTGACAACAATCGGCGTCTTCTTGATCGCGCGGACATAATCGAGCGCGACGGCCAAAGCCTTGTCGGAGGTCTTCTTGCCGAGGATCACTTCCACCAGCATCATCTTGTCGACCGGCGAGAAGAAGTGAATGCCGATGAAGTTTTTCGGACGCTTCGAGACCTTGGCGAGACCGCTGATCGGCAGGGTCGAGGTGTTCGACGCAAAAATCGCCGAAGACTTCAGCACTTCCTCGGCCTTCTCGGTCGCAACGCGCTTGACTTCGCGGTCTTCGAACACGGCTTCAATCACCAGATCGGCACCGTCGAGTTCAGCATAATCAGGCGTTGCGGTGATGAGCGACAGGAGCTTTTCCTTGTCGGCCTCGGTGGCACGGCCCTTCTGCATTTCCTTGGTCACGAGATCAGCCGTATGGGCCTTGCCCTTGTCGGCGGCTTCCTGATCGCGGTCGATCAGCACCACCGGAATGCCCGCCTTGGCGGTGACATAGGCAATACCCGCACCCATGAAGCCAGCGCCGATGACGCCGATCTTCTTGAGCTTGGTCGGCTTTTCATCCGCCGGGCGGCGTGCGCCCTTGTTCAGTTCTTGCAACGACACGAACAGCGAACGGATCATCATGCCCGCTTCGGTCGTCTGGAGGATTTCGGTGAAATAGCGCTGCTCAATCTTGAGGCCGGTATCGAAAGGCACCAGAAGGCCTTCGTAAACCGACTTCAGAATTGCGAGCGCCGCCGGGTAATTGCCGGAAGTTTCGCGACGCAGAATGGCAGTCGCAGCAGGCCAGAGATTGGCACCGGCAGCCGAATAGATCGCGTCGCCCGGCAGCTTGAAGCCCTTTTCATCCCATGGCTGAACCGGCTTGAGGCCGCCCTTGATGAGCTTCTTGGCGGTTTCAACCAGCTTCTTTGCCGGAGCGACTTCCGTGACGAGACCCATTGCCTTGGCGCGCTGCGCCGTCAGGCT
Source organism: Brucella sp. 22210 (assembly GCF_052045675.1). Lineage (NCBI taxonomy): Bacteria > Pseudomonadati > Pseudomonadota > Alphaproteobacteria > Hyphomicrobiales > Brucellaceae > Brucella > Brucella sp. 22210. The sequence continues at coordinate 30,257 of NZ_JBQEPD010000014.1, read as the reverse complement.
GGAGCCGGTCGTCATCATCTGGAGTGCATCCTGCTGGTTGGCAAGACGCGGAACGCGCTGCGTACCACCAGCGCCCGGGAACAGGCCGACCTTCACTTCCGGCAGCGCCAGCTTGACGCCCGGCGCATCCGACACAACACGCGCATGGCAGGAAAGCGACATTTCAAACGCGCCACCCATGCAGGTGCCATTGATAGCCGAAACCCACGGCTTGCCGCTGGTTTCCAGCTTGCGGAACAGACCACTCATCTTGCCGACATTGTCGAACAGAGACTGGACCGCGCCCTGTGGGTCCTTGGCCTTCTGCTTCTGGAACTCCTTGAACATGCCTTCGAGCATGGTCAGGTCGGCACCGCCGGAGAAGCTTTCCTTGCCGGACGTGATGACCACGCCCTTGATCTTGTCGTCCGCGACCACCGCATCGATGATGGCGTTCAGTTCCTGCATCACCTCGACGGTGAACACATTCATCGACTTTTCAGGCATGTCCCAGGTGACGAGGGCAATGCCGTCGGCGTCGGTCTCAACTTTGAAATTCGTGTAAGCCATTCGTAAAAACCTCCCTCGCTTTATACGCGCTCGATGATCGTCGCCGTGCCCATGCCGGCACCGATGCACAACGTCACCAGCGCGGTGTTGAGATCGCGGCGTTCCAGCTCATCCAGCACCGTACCGAGGATCATCGCGCCGGTTGCACCGAGCGGATGGCCCATAGCAATCGCGCCGCCATTGACGTTGATCTTGTCGTGCGGAATATCGAAGGCCTGCATGTAGCGCAGGACCACAGCGGCGAAAGCTTCGTTGAGTTCGAACAGATCAATATCCGAAATCTTCAGCTTGGCCTGTTTGAGCAGCTTTTCCGTTACATCAACCGGGCCGGTCAGCATCAGCGCCGGGTCGGAGCCGATATTGGCGAAAGCGCGGATACGGGCGCGCGGCTTGATGTCGAATGCCTTGCCAGCCTTCTTGGAGCCAACCAGAACGCCCGCCGCACCGTCGACGATGCCCGACGAATTACCGGCATGGTGGACGTGATTGACGGTTTCGATTTCCGGGTGAGCCTGAATGCCGACAGCATTGAAGCCGCCCATTTCGCCCGGCATCACAAAGGACGGGTTCAACTGTCCAAGCGCCTGCATGTCGGTCGTCGGGCGCATATGCTCGTCATGATCGAGAATGGTCAGACCGTTCTGATCCTTGATCGAAATGACCGAATTCTTGAAATAGCCCTTTTCCCACGACTTGGCGGCGCGCTTCTGGCTTTCGACAGCATAGGCATCGACATCATCGCGGCTGAAACCGTATTTCGTGGCGATCAGATCGGCGGACACGCCCTGCGGCATGAAATAGCCGGGGAAGCCGACCGATGGGTCCATGTACCAGGCACCGCCCGACATGCCCATGCCGACGCGGGACATACTTTCAACGCCGCCAGCAACCACCAGTTCGTCCGCGCCGAAGGCGACCTTCGCGGCAGCCAGATTGATGGCGTCGAGACCGGAGGCGCAGAAGCGCGAAATCTGGATGCCCGGAGCCTTGAAGTCGTAACCGGCTTCGAAAGCGGCAGAGCGCGGAATGACGGCACCGGCTTCACCGACCGGATCGACACAGCCGAAAATAATGTCATCGACCTTTGCGGTATCGATGCCGTTGCGGTCGCGCAGGGATTCCAGAACCTTCGCGCCCAAACGCACGGCAGGCACTTCGTGCAGGCTACCGTCCTTCTTGCCGCGCCCGCGCGGCGTCCGCACGTGATCGTAAATATAAGCCTCAGCCATTTTTTCTCCTTCCCGCCGGGTCCGAAGAACCCGGCCTAACCTTTAAAATGTCAGCAGAAAATCAGAACGCGTCCGCAGGCAGCGCCATCATGCTATCCGCACCCGACTGGATGCGCGCCAGATGAGCGGCACTTTCCGGCATAATACGCTCGAAATAGTACCGTGCAGTGACGAGTTTCGCTTCAAGATAAGCCTTGTTGCCTTCGCCTGCCGCCAGCTTTTCTTCTGCGACCTTGGCCATGCGGCCCCACATCAGCCCCAGCGCGACCAGACCGAACAGATGCATATAATCATTGGACGCAGCACCGGCATTGTCGGGCTTCGCCATTGCATTCTGCATCAGCCACATGGTGGCGGCCTGAAGATCGTTGAGACCTTTCTTCAGATACTTGGTGAAGAAGGACAGCTTTTCATTGTCGCGATTGGCTTCGCAGAATTCGCCCACTTCCTTGAAGAAGGTCGTAACGGCACGGCCGCCATTCAGCGCCAGTTTGCGACCGACGAGATCGAGCGCCTGAATACCGTTGGCACCTTCATAGATCATGGCGATACGCGCATCGCGCACATACTGGCTCATGCCGTGTTCTTCGATATAGCCGTGGCCACCGAAGACCTGCTGCGCCATGACGGCATGTTCAAAACCCTTGTCGGTCAGAACGCCTTTCAGAACCGGCGTGAGCAGACCGACCAGATCGTCGGCGGCCTGACGCTCGGCCTCGTCACCGGAGCGGTGCGCAATGTCGGAGTTGAGCGCCGTCCAGAGGATGAACGCGCGGCCTGCCTCGTTGAAAGCGCGGATCGTCATCAGGTTACGACGGATATCCGGATGCACGATAATCGGATCGGCCTTCTTTTCCGGCTCTTTCGCGCCGGAAAGGGCGCGGCCCTGAATGCGCTCGCGGGCATAGATCGCTGCATTCTGATAGGCGGTTTCGGCAATCGAAAGCCCCTGCAAGGCAACGCCCAGACGCGCTTCATTCATCATGGTGAACATGGCGCGCAGACCCTTATGCGCCTCACCGATCAGAAAGCCGGTCGCCTCGTCATAATTCATGACGCAGGTGGAATTGCCGTGAATGCCCATCTTTTCTTCGATGGAACCACAGGAAACACCGTTGCGTGTGCCTGGATTGCCATTTTCATCCAGAATGAACTTCGGCACGATGAAGAGCGAAATGCCTTTCACGCCTTCCGGTGCACCGTCGATACGGGCGAGCACCAGATGGATGATGTTGTCCGACATGTCGTGTTCGCCAGCCGAGATGAAAATCTTCTGACCGGAAATCTTGTAGGAGCCGTCGCCCTGCGGCGCAGCACTGGTGCGCAGGAGACCCAGATCCGTGCCGCAATGCGGCTCGGTCAGGTTCATCGTGCCGGTCCAGGTGCCTTCCACCATCTTCGGCAGATAGGCATCCTTCTGCTCATCGGTGCCGTGCGCGAGGATTGCGGCAATCGCACCCTGCGTCAGGCCGGGATACATGGTGAGCGCCATATTGGCCGACGACATATATTCGCCAACTGCGGTGTGCAGCAGATAAGGCAGGCCCTGGCCGCCATATTGCTCCGGCACGGCGAGGCCGAGCCAGCCGCCTTCGCGGTAAAGATCGAAGGCTTCCTTGAAACCTTTCGGCGTGGTGACGCTGCCATCGGAGGCGCGCTTGCAGCCTGCGCGGTCACCGCTGTGATTGACCGGAAACAGGGTGCCTTCAGCGAGCTTCGCACCTTCCGACAGGATCGCTTCGACCACGTCGGGCGACGCGTCGGCAAAGCCCGGCAGATTGTTGTAACGCTGATAGTTCAGAACGTCGTTGAGTACGAAATTCGTATCTTCAACGGGCGCGCGATAGCTCGGCATCAAAATCCTCCAAATTCATCACCTGAGCCAGCCCCGCGATAGACGGATACCGGCTCCAAACCGCGTTTCACACCTGCTGCCTGCTTTATTAGAAAAACATCGTGACAGCCGATATGTTGCAACAAAAAAGGATGTTCTCACTCGAAAACCTGCCATTTTTGCAGCATTCTGGCCAGCCTCAACCCAAACTTAGGTCGAGCCGGACCAGTTCGGACTCAAAACTAGCGCAGTTTGACGTTTCCGTAAACGTCAAAATTTCGCGAGCTGTGAGCAGATGTCTGCCATCTGCTTTTGCGATTTGATTTCGTGTTTGGGAAATGTGCGAGATCCGAAGCGCTGATGCTTCCGTTGCGCATACAATAGTCGCGCAATCTGCCTGATTGCGCAACCGAGACATCAACTTCAGATCGGGTTAAGGGATGCCCCCCTAACCCGACCGTTCAGAAGATGTTTTGCTAGTGATGCATCATCTCGTCGGCAATATCTTTGCCGCTCAGCGATGACGGATAATAGGTCGGCCAGTTGGTGACTTCTTTGAGCAACCCTGCGCGATCATTCCCCCAATAGAGGTGATAGTGATCTGCTTTGGCGGGTGCTATGCGATGATCGCTGAACTGCATATATTCAGGCGCAGCCGCATCACCCTCGACCTTCTTGAAAATGAAGCGTACGCCGCGATTGCCCTTGGCGTAATTCAGGATCTCATAGCCGTCGCTTGCATATTTTCCCGACGCAGCTTTATCGCCTGCGTAGAAGGAAACCATATCGCCCTTGATCACAATGCGACCTGTGTCGGTGCGATAACCGGCTTCATAATAATCCCGATATTCCTTGGCGGATTTATCCCCATGCTTTGCCTTATCAGCGAAAACGGCATCAAGCGTACCGTCTTGCAGATAAGAATATACCGACTGCCAGTCCCCTTCCCAATCAGACAGCTTGCGGTCTTTCACCTGATCGTCTTTGAAATAACCTTTATAGATTTCCTGGTCCTGCTTGGTTTCATGGCTGTGGGAATGGCCATGATCCGACGCGGACTTTTCCTTTGTCTCGGCCATTGCCTGACCGGATATCACCATGGCGGCACACAATCCCATCGACACGAGTAGCTTTCTCATAGTCTTCTCTCCAGTTCGATTCGTTATGTAATATCGTAACGTATCTGGCTTAACCACTAACGCTTAGGGATGCAACCACAGGAACGATCTTGCGTTCATCAAATCGCCAGCATTTCATTGCCGCTTCACAAAAGAATAAAATAGAGTGATATTAGTATACATTATTATCAAGATTAACTTCGAGATTTTGGAGAAAATAATGAGCATTACAAAATACATTTCCGGAAAAAATACGGTCGCATTTGAAGAAATATTCAGCGAAATATCTCCCGCTCTATCCAGTTTTGATTTCATCATTCATGATTGCGATGGATTTAGAAAAAACAACGAAAGCGATTCAGAAAATATCGCTCGCAAAAAAGAGAAGAATACAAGCAATCGCTGATATGAAATTGCCAACGACCCTTTGCCGTTTCGCAAAACAATAAAATAAATCAATAATAATCTGCCTTCATATTAAGGCAAATTCTAAAAATTGGGAGAAGTAAAATGCATACTACAAGCAATAATGCGAGTAAATCCGCAGTCGCATTTGAAGACGTATTAAAGGGTCTTTCTTCAACACTCACGGCTCCAGACAATAATGACGACTGCTCAGGATTTGCAAAGAAAAAATAATCAAAAATCTGCTGAAGTTCATTAAAAAATGCTGGATGGAGATTAGGGGGTAATTCACCCCCTTCTTTTTTAATTGGAAGGATGACTTTCATGACGAAACATTTTGAAACACCGGTTATCTTTTCGCTCGCTCCAGAAGCAGCAAATGATTTCTGCGATCAGTATCTGACGAAGAACGGCATCATGATCTCGCTTGCAGACTTGCGCGACAAAGAGCTGACAATGGATCTGGCAAGTCAGGCAGCATACGCCTTCGCCGATTTGATCACAGACCTGCAATTTCAGTTGGATTGTCCTGATATAGGGATCGTCGCGGTCGATATTCCATCCATCCTTGAAGATGCCACATTAGACGCCGTTGCTGGTGCGCTGATAGGTATCTCGCTGATTCAGGCGCTGATGCCGACCCTCTATGATGGTAGAAACCAGACGCCGTTCTCGGTCTTCACAACCTCCGCGGATAGTCGCCAAAGGCTGGAGCGTGTTGGCTTGCAGGATCTGGTTCCATTAAGCCGACTGGAGTTTCACTCTGACAGCTCGGTTACCGGGAAAACATTAGCCGTTCCCGACTATATAGCGCTTTATAATATCGCCATTAATTTTGAAGAGCGCGGCTGTTTCCACTGGGTGCCGACATGTAAAATCGACGGCATTGCCGAGCTTGTGAACAAGGTTGGCTTATCGAAGGAGTATTATTTCAAGCTCAACCCTGCCGTCTACGAAGATGGGCAGAATGATGTGATGGTTATAGAGCATCGCGTCAAAGCGGCCATTTTCAGCAGCGCCCAGAATGGCTCCACCACAACCTATATGAGTGGAAGTTTCGACGGGACCGTCGGCGAAGAACACAGCCAATCCCACGATGTTGTCGCCGACATCGTAAACGCCATATCAGCAAACAAATTTCGCTATTCCATCCCGCAGGAAAGCCGCAGGCTGATCATCGTCAATAATGCCAACGGCTTTCATGCCCGCGATGGTTTTGAAAAGCCCTTGCCTGACGTTTCCGTCAACCGGGTTTATCTGCGCTGCACGTCAGTGGCTGGCAAGGTTGTCGGCGAAGTTTTGGACGAGTGATAAAGCGTTCTCGTCAGTTGGGCACCAGCGGCAGACGATCCACTCAGTGGCTCAGCAGCGTCTGCATTCGGTCCTGATGGTGCAAGCCCACTTCCCGAACGATCTCGGCAATCTGTTTGAGTTGGGACGACAGTGGATTGCTTTTGCGCCAGACCAGACCGATGGTTCGCGACGGACGTGGCTCGGCAAGGCGAAACATGCAGACATTTGCCGCCAGTGTCTCCGTATAGACCGCCATCTCCGGCACAAGCGTGATGCCGATACCTGCGCCCACCATCTGGACAAGGGTAGACAGCGAGCTGCCTTCCATCAATTCGCGCGGCGGCGCATTCGTAATATTGCAGAAGGACAGGGCCTGATCGCGAAAACAATGCCCTTCTTCCAGAAGCAGCAACCGCATTTCATGCAGTTTTTCGGCGCTGGGAACCGGCTTGTCCGCATCTTCCAGCGGACGCATCAGCACAAATTCCTCCTCGAAGAGCGGCACTTCCTGCAAGGCCGGCTCGGAAACCGGCAAGGCGACAATCGCCGCATCCAGCCTCGCCTCCAGCAGGTCTTCGATCAGTTTCTGGGTGATAGCCTCACGCGGGCGAGGCTCCAGCCCCGGATAACGCTGGGTCAGCGTCTTGATCACTTCCGGCAGAAGATAAGGCGCAACTGTCGGGATCACACCGAGACGCAGGCGACCGGTGAACGGGCCATGCGCCGCGCGCGCCAGCTCTTCCAGCTCGTCAACCGAGCGCAAAATGCCACGTACCCTTTCTGCAAATTCCTCACCGAGCCCGGTCAGGCGAATTTGCCTGCCGCCACGCTCCACCAGCGGCGCGCCGATCAGGTCTTCCAGCTCCTTGATCTGCAAGGACAATGCAGGTTGGGAGATGGAACAGGCCGCCGCCGCGCGCCCAAAATGGCTCAATCGCGCCAGCGAGTCGAAGTAGCGGAGGTGTTTCATGGAGAGGCCAATCATAAGCTCAGCATATCGCAGCCTTTAGAATATACAATTGGAATTTATCGAACGCATTGGTTACCGTACCCATACTGACTGCTGGATCCGGAGTGACCGCCTTCATAATGCGGTCGCTTCGGCGTGCCAGTGTCAGCCGCTCGTTCAATTTAGCGAAAGCCATCTTTGGGAAAGCCATCGGAGAGCAATCATGGACGTAAAGACGAAATCGGCCGGAAAATGTCCGGTCATGCATGGCGGCAATACCGCGCTTGGCAACTCTGTCATGGAATGGTGGCCCAATGCGCTGAACCTCGACATTCTGCACCAGCATGACACCAAGACCAATCCGCTGGGCAAGAACTTCGATTACAAGGAAGAGCTGAAGAAGCTCGACGTGGAAGCTCTCAAGACCGATCTGCGCGCACTCATGACGGATAGTCAGGAGTGGTGGCCTGCCGACTGGGGCAGCTATGTCGGCATGATGGCTCGTGTGACCTGGCACGCCGCCGGTTCCTACCGCACCTCTGACGGTCGCGGTGGCGCCAGCACTGGCAACCAGCGTTTTGCTCCGCTCAATTCCTGGCCGGATAACGTCAACACCGACAAGGGCCGCCGTCTGCTGTGGCCGATCAAGAAGAAGTACGGCAACCGGATTTCCTGGGCCGACCTGATCGCGCTTGCCGGTACGATTGCCTATGATGTCGCCGGTCTCAAGACCTTCGGTTTTGCCTTCGGTCGTGAAGATATCTGGGCGCCTGAAAAGGACACCTATTGGGGTGACGAAAAGGAATGGCTGGCGCCAAGCGACGGTCGTTACGGCGATGTGACCAAGCCGAGCACGCTGGAAAACCCGCTTGCTGCGGTCCAGATGGGCCTCATCTATGTCAACCCGGAAGGCGTTAACGGTAAGTCCGATCCGCTGGCAACGGCAGCGCAAATGCGCGAAACCTTTGCCCGTATGGGTATGGACGACGAGGAAACAGTCGCCCTGACCGCGGGTGGCCACACCATCGGCAAAACTCATGGCAATGGCGATCCGGCCAATCTGAGCCCTGATCCGGAAGATGCCGGTCCTGAATATCAGGGACTGGGTTGGATGAACACCAAGGGCCGCGGCATTGGTCGCGACACGGTTGTTTCGGGCCTCGAAGGCGCATGGACCACGGAACCGACCAAGTGGGACAACGGCTTCTTCGAAATGCTGTTCAAGCACGACTGGCATCTGGTGAAGAGCCCGGCTGGCGCGTCGCAGTGGGAACCTGTTTCGATTGCCGAGCAGGACAAGCCGGTTGACGTGGAAGACCCGTCGATCCGTCTGAACCCGATGATGACCGATGCGGATATGGCGTTGAAGGTAGACCCGATCTACCGCGCGATTTCCGAGCGTTTCATGAACGACTTTGACGCGTTCTCGGAAGTCTTTGCCCGCGCATGGTTCAAGCTGACCCATCGCGACATGGGCCCGAAGACCCGTTATATCGGCCCGGATGCGCCGACCGAAGATCTCATCTGGCAGGATCCGATCCCGGCCGGTCGCACCGATTACGACGTCAAGGGCCTCAAGGCCAAGATCGCCGCTTCCGGTCTTTCGGTTTCCGATCTGGTTGCCACCGCCTGGGACAGCGCCCGCACCTATCGCGGTTCGGACTTCCGCGGCGGTGCAAACGGCGCCCGTATCCGTCTCGCTCCGCAGAAGGATTGGGAAGGCAACGAGCCGGAACGGCTGGCCCGTGTTCTCTCGGTTCTGGAACCGATTGCAGCGGCGTCTGGCGCAAGCCTGGCCGATGCCATCGTGCTGGCTGGCAATTACGGTGTGGAACAGGCAGCCAAGGCCGCCGGTGTCGACATTGAAGTGCTATTCGCTCCGGGACGCGGCGATGCAACGGCCGAGCAGACCGATGCTGAAAGCTTCGCTCCGCTTGAACCGCTGGCAGACGGTTTCCGCAATTGGCAGAAGAAGGACTATGTGGTCAGTGCCGAGGAACTGCTCCTCGACCGGGCACAGCTCATGGGCCTCACCGCCCCTGAAATGACGGTTCTTGTCGGCGGCCTGCGCGCCATCGGCACCAACCACGGCGGCACGTCGCATGGCGTCTTCACAGACAAGCTCGGCGCTTTGACGACGGACTTCTTCGTCACGCTCACCGACATGCACAATTCGTGGGTTCCGACGGGCGAAGGCCTCTACGAAATCCGCGATCGCAAGACCGGTGCGCCGAAGTTCACCGCAACACGCGTCGACCTCGTTTTCGGTTCGAATTCGATCCTTCGCGCCTATGCGGAAGTCTATGCCCAGGACGACAGCAAGGAGAAGTTCGTGAAGGACTTCGTTGCCGCCTGGACCAAGGTGATGAACGCCGACCGTTTCGATCTGGCATAAAAGCCGACCTGGAGCATTTCCAGCAAAAGTGCGACGCGGTTTTGCTGGAAATGCGTGAAAACAAATGGATAGAGCGGTTCCAGCGATTCCGTTTTAACTGGAACCGCTCTGACGAAAAAAGCCTCCCCTGAATGTTCGGGGGAGGCCTTTTTATTTACTTCGCCACGTCGATGGCAGCGCTCAGCTCTTCCACCGCCTGATCCGCCGTCAGCTGACCGTTGAACTGGCGAGTGATGACGTCGAACATCGCGTTCTTGATCGCGGTCGGCTGTGCGTGCGACTGCGAGAAGGAGCCGAGCAGCGATCCGCTCTTGTCGGCAGCAGCCAGATCCTTGATCGCTTTCTGTCCGCATTCGTCGAATGCCGTGGTCGGCACATCGGTACGCGCCGGTGCCGAGCCTTTCACCACATTGAAGGCCGACTGGAAATTGACGTCTTCCACAGCGGTCGCGAGCGCAAGCTGCGCCTTGCGCTTGTCCTCACCCACTTCAAAGACGGCAAACTGATCGGCATTGAAAGCCACGGAACCGTCCGTTCCCGGGAAACGACCGCAAACGAAATCCGCACCGGGCTTCTTTCCAGCCTTGGTAAATTCGCCCTTGGCCCAGTCGCCCATGAACTGCACGCCCGCCTTGTCATCGATGACCATGGCAGAGGCAAGATTCCAGTCGCGTCCCGAGAAATTGTCGTCCACATAGGTGCGCAGCTTCGCCATCCGCTCGAAGACTTGCTTCATGGTATCGCTCTTCAGGGCTTCAGGATCGAGATCGATCAGCGCCTTTTTGTAAAAATCCGGCCCGAACGACATCACGACACTGGTGAAGATAAGCGCTTCCTGCCAGGGCTGGCCGCCATGGGCAATCGGCGTGATCCCCTGCGCCTTGAACTTGTCGAGCAGAGCGACAAGCTCATCCCAGTTCTGTGGCACTTTTCCGCCAGCCTTGTCGAGCGCGGCCTTGTTGTACCAGGCCCAATTGGTGGAGTGCACATTGACCGGTGCAGCGATCCAGTGGCCGTCATACTTCGAGAAGTGCTGGATTGCGGGCGGGATCACCTTGTCCCAGCCTTCCTTGTCGGCAACTTCATCCAGATTGCCGAGCACGCCCTGCTGTGCCCAATCCAGAATATCGAAACCCTGCATCTGCACGGCGGCTGGCGGATTGCCTGCCGTCACGCGAGCGCGCAAGGTCGTCATCGCAGCTTCACCCGCGCCACCGGCAACCGGCATATCGACCCAGCCAATACCCTGTTTCTGAAGGTTTTCCTTCAGGAGATTAAGCGCGGCGGCTTCGCCGCCCGAAGTCCAGTAATGCAGGACTTCGACGCTTTCCTCGGCCTGCGCGAAACTTGCCCCACCCAAAATGCTGACACCCGCCAGCAGCATTCCCATCATCAAGCGCATTCTCATATCTCCTCGTTAGAGCGCATCCCGAAAAGTGTGAAACGGTTTTCGGAGAAGATGCGCGTTGAAAAAGAAAAATTAGAGCGCCGATCTGATTCAATCAGATCAAACCGCGCTCTAAGAATGGCGCACACTACCATGTGTCCCGCGAAACAAAATCACTATCACGTAGGCGCGAACATGCTGTTGGCGACCAGTTCACACTTCATCTTTGAGCGTTTCTTTCTGCGTAATGAGGCGCGCCGAATGCTGCCCCGAAATGAAGACCCAGAGCCAGCTGAGCGCCACCGCCAGACGGCTGCGCGTGCCAATGAGAAAATAGATATGGGCAAGCCCCCATATCCACCAGGCGATCCAGCCCTTCAAACGCAATGATCCGAAATCGATAACAGCCGCGCTTGGGCCAATAGTGGCAAGGTTGCCGAGATGCTTGTAACGGAACGGGCCCGGTGCCGCACGATTGGCAAAGCGTGCATTGATCACCTTCGCCACATATTTGCCCTGCTGCTTGGCGGCAGGCGCAATGCCCGGCACCGGCTTGCCATCAGCGGTTTTGACCAGAGCCGTATCCCCGACGATGAAAATTTCGGGATGATCCTTCACCGTCAGGTCAGGCTCCACCACCGCGCGGCCCGCGCGATCCTGTTCCGCGCCCACCCATTCGGCGGCTTTCGATGCCTGAACACCTGCGGCCCAGATAACAGTGCGGCTGGCGACCTGTTCGTCGCCAATCGAGATGCCCTTGGCGTCGCAGGCCGTGACGGGAGTTCCTGTTTTGACCTCAACGCCCATTTTCGTCAGCGATTTCTCCGCATAGTCCGAAAGCGACGGCGGGAAAACCGGCAGGATGCGCGGACCCGCTTCTATGAGGATGATGCGTGCTGTGGACGTATCGATATTGCGGAATTCCTTGACCAGAGTGCGGTGAGCCAGTTCCGCAATGATCCCCGCCAGCTCCACGCCGGTCGGCCCTGCGCCAATGATGCTGAATGTCAGCAGCGCTTTGCGAACCTCGGGATCAGTTTCCAGCTCGGCCTGTTCGAAAGCCAGCAGGAGACGACGGCGAATTGTCGTTGCATCTTCCAGCGCCTTCAGGCCCGGCGCATAGGGCTCCCACTCGTCGCGTCCGAAATAGGCGTGTCGCGCACCCGTCGCCAGAACAAGCGTGTCATAATCGATGCTCGGCCCATCCCTGAGATGGACCTTGCGCGCCTGCTTATCCACGCCGGTTACTTCGGCGAGCAAGGTGGAAACCTCTTCGCGATTGCGAAAAACGGAGCGGATTGGCCAGGCAATTTCCGACGTTGCAAGCACGGTCGTAGCAACCTGATACAACAATGGCTGAAAGAGATGATGATTTCTGCGATCGATGATTGTGATCGATGTATCCGGGCTTTGCAGATCTTTCGCCAGTTGCAAACCCGCAAAACCGCCGCCGACAATCACTACGCGATGCTGAGCCAATTCGCTTTTCCTTTCGCAGTCTGCACCCTGTCGAGGACACACCATACACGCGAGAATTTGATCTGCCTTTCAATAATCAGTGTTAGCATCGGCAGTCAGACACGTCGTGAAAGTAACTAGCGCTCTGGCAAAAAAAGTCAGCCCGCAACCGATGGTCGGATGCGGGCTTTGAGACTCTGAAAAGCATTTTGCGGTGGCGTAGTCTGGCCTCAGCGTAGCAGATAGGCCGGTGTTTTGGGATCGAACCCGACAATGCGCTGCCCCTCGGCAAAAGCGGCAAGCAGCGTCTCGCGCAGTGATAGCCGCGCCGTCATGGCCGCCGCAGGGTTTGTCGCAAGCAGCCGATCAATATCGCCGGGAAATTCCACACGGCGAATATCGGCGGGAAACTCAAGCTTCTGCCCTTGAGCGCGCGCTTCAACACGTGGATCGTCCAACTGCCAGTCGGCCACGATGCGATCCGATGGAAGCCCCGCATTGATGCCGACCATCGGACCATAGTAATCGTTATGATAGGTGGAGGATGTGGCGCCAAGGCTTGCGATATTTAAACCGGCATTGACCGCCCGAATGGGATCGTAGGTCCAGCGTACAAGCGTCACGCCTCTAGCAAGGCACCAGTCGCGCTGAAACCATTTCATGCGCGCACCAAGCTTCAGGCCTCGCGCTTCCGGTAGAACCGCCAGACGATGCGAATGCTGAATACCCGGCGTTGCTGTCGGGAAACCGAAGATGAAACCCATCATCTTCTCGCCCTCGAAAGCACCGGCGACAAGGCCGCCTTCATGCTGGATGGCGAGGAGCAAGTCGGAAGCATCGACAGGATCGTCGTCGCCCCAGACAAGCCGCTGCACATTTTCCGAATCCTTCATCTCGGCGAGAGAGGCGAGTTCACGAATGATGATCTCGCTCATGCGGCAAATTCCTCGCGATGGTTCGTCACCGTTTCGAGGAAGGCGCGGTCGAGGGTCACACCGATACCCGGGCCGTTTTTCGGAACGGCCATGCGACCGTTTTCGGCTTCAAGCGGTTCGTTGACGATGTCACGCGGGAAATAGCGGCTGGCGGATGACGTATCCCCCGGCTTGGTGAAGTTTGCCAGCGTCGACAGGTGAATATTATGCGCCCGCCCGATGCCTGCCTCCAGCATGCCGCCGCACCATACAGGCACATCAAAAGCGGCGCAGACATCATGAATGGCCCGCGAAGCGCTATGGCCGCCGACACGCCCGACCTTGATGTTGATGACGCGGCAAGCGCGCGCAACGAGCGCCTTGCGCGCATCCACCGAAGAGCGAATGCTTTCGTCCAGACAAATGGCCGTCAGCAGTTTTTCCTGCACATGCACATGATCGGTAATATCGTCGAATGCCAGCGGCTGCTCGATATAATCGAGTGCAAAAGCATCCATGGCTTTGAGAAGCGGCAGGTCGGACAGGCGGTAATCCGTGTTGGCATCGACGGTCAGCTTGGCTTCCGGGAAGCGGTCGCGCACGGCTTGCAACATCGCAAGATCATGGCCGCGCTTGATCTTCAGCTTCACGCGCTTGTAACCCGCGTCGAGCGAGGCCGCGACGCGATCAATCGTTGTTGGAATATCGGCAATGCCAAGGCTGACGCCAACGTCGATTGCATCGCGAACGCCGCCAAGCGCAACGCTCAATGGCAGGTTCAGCGCTTTCGCCCACAGGTCCCACACGGCCATTTCAACCATGGCCTTGCTCATTCTGTGTCCACGCCACGGATCGAGAATGGTGGCCAGATCGGCCGGGCCATTGAAATGCTTTCCGACGATCTGCGGCAGCAGCACATCGCGCAGGAAGGAGAGCGAGCCGGAGATGGTTTCTTCCAGATAATCCGGCAAGGGGTCCATCACGCCTTCGGCATAGCCTTCAAGGCCTTCCGCTTTCAGGGTGAGGATCGGTACGATCTTCTCGGTCATTGTGCCGGTGGAGATCACGAAAGGTACAAGCAGCGGCAACCGTATGACTCGTATTTCAGCCGCCTCGATCTTTAATCCGGCGAAAATTGGCGCTGCCTGCATCGGGTATTCCATCCCTGGGTACAAATGATCATCAATCTGGGAACTGCGCGGTGGTAAAACGCCTTCCTTGTTGCTCCCTCGACCGTGTCAAATTCCTCGTGTTTTGTCAAAATTCTAATAGATTTATCAGCGCACTTACTGTTGCCGGTCTGGCAAAGCATCCAGCGGGAAAACCGGACGTCGCAACCGGGAATAAGTGCGTCTCGACAGGTCCGGCGAACTCAGGCCGCCTGCATCGGTGACGATGATCTGCGTTGCAATCGGGCCGAAAGCCCCTTTGAAATGCTGCATCGATTTGACGGCAACAATTGCCTTTTCTTTCGGCTCGATCCCGACAATCCGGAATATGTTCTGATCGAGCATCTGCATCCGTTCGGAGACGATCATGATATCGATCCCGTCCACGCGCAGGCACACGGATTTTCCGGTCGTTCCGGGCAGACCCGTAAACATCGGGCCTTCAAAGACAAAGCTGCCCTCACTGATCGCCATGACACGCCCCGTCACCGTCAGCGGGCCGCCGCCGACCGTTGGGTCGGACTTGCCGCCAATCGTCACCGTGATGGTCTCGCCAATTGCCTTGGCTGCAATCTCGGCCACGGCTTCCGGGTCGAGCAATGCGCCGGCGGCGGCATTGGTCACGCCGGCTTCCAGCATCGCCGCAATCAGCGCGGTGCAATCGCTATAGGCGCCCGAGCCAGGATTATCCGAGAAATCGGCAACGACAATCGTGCCCTCGGCGCCGCGCGCCTCTTTCAACTGCTCGATGCACTCATCAAGAGGCAGAGGCTGCGACCATTGATCCTTATAAGCCCATATTTCGTCGCAGATCTTTTCCGCCACATCGCTGGCAGTTTGCCGCTCGACGCTTTTCGCATCGAAGGTCACGACGACACTCGGTCCTGCCGCCCAAACATCGGCATCGGTGAAACCGGCATTGATCGCGACATTGAGGATACCGGGCCGTTGCATCTCACGGGCCGCGCTTTCAAGAAGGCGGCACATCGGGCCATTATCCGTTGTGCGGCCATCATCGCAGCCAAGCAGCATCGGCGGACGCGAGATGGCGAGAACGGGTTCAATCTCACCCTTCATCGCCCGGTCCAGCAACGTGCAGGCCTCGACCCCAACCTCGTTCATGTCGATATGAGGATAGGTCCTGAATGAAACGGCAATCTGCGCCAGATCGGCCAGTTCATCGAAAATATTCGCGTGCAGATCGAGCGTGATGGCAATCGGCACATCAAACCCAACCACCGAGCGGATTTCGCGCAGGAACTGGCTATCGCCGTCCTGATCCGTTTCCGTCACCATCGCACCATGCAGGGCGACGAAGATTCCGTCGAACGGTCCGGACTCCTTCAGTCGCCGCAAGCATTCACTGGTGATCTCCACACGCGCGCTTTCCAGCACCGCGCCATTCGGTTCCGCATGGGCAGCAGTGATATAGACCGGCGTCCATCCCTTCTCATCTGCGACCCTTATCGCGCCGCCGACTTCCGAACCCGTGCCACGGAAATTGGCCGGAATCTCATCGCCCTTGAAATAATGCGACGCCCTGAAATCGCTGATGCTTGTGCGATTGTGCGTGAAGGTATTACTTTCATTGATGAGTTCGATGATCGCAACGCGATAGGACACGGGTCGACCTTTCTTTTGTCGGCGAAGACCAGTCTGGATTGGTCGAGAATGAAACTGCTGAAGCCGGATCGAACTGTAAAAGCTTTGCCGTCAGGCAAGGCGGACACCTGATCTGATGTGGTGCTTCAAATCAGGCGTCCTGTCGGAACGAATTACTTTCCGAAAATCTCGCTGGCGAATTTCGGCTTCTCTCTAATGTCGAAGTCGAAATACTTCGCGCGGATCTTGTCATAGGTGCCGTCCGCGATGATCTCGGCAAGCGCCTTGTTGACACGCGCGCGCAGCTCTTCGTCATCCTTGCGGAAGGCCATGCCAGCACCCAGTGTGCCATCCAGCAGAAACTCGTTGCCGACGAACTCGCAGCAGCTCGCACCCTTCGAAATCCAGTCGCTGAGCGCGAATTTGGATTCGAGCACGAGGTCCACGCGACCGTTCTCAATATCGAGGAAGGCTTCTTCCAGCGTCGGATAGAGCTTCACCTCATTATCCGGGAAAAAGCGCTGCAATACATCGACTGCGATAGAGCCGGTCTGGGTGCCGATGACCTTGCCCTTGGCGCTTTCCGGTGTCACGTCCTTAAGGCCAAGTTCCTTCAACGCCACAAACCGCATGGTGTTGTAGTAATAAGGATTGGAGAAATTGACCTGCTGCATGCGCGATTCAGTGATCGCCATCGACGACGCCATGACATCGAATTTCTTCGCCTGAAGTGCAGGAATGATCCCGCTCCATTCATTGGCGCTCCAGACGCAATCCGCTTTCAGCTTTTCGCAGATCGCATCGCCAACATCGATATCGAAGCCTTTCAGCTTGCCGTTGGGATCAAGAAAATTAAACGGCGCATAAGCGCCTTCAGCGCCCATGCGAATTTCCTCGGCATGGGTCGGGAAAGCACCGAGCACGGCAATGGCCGCTGCAATCATTCCCATTTTGAATTGCTTATGCATGTTCCGATCTCCTGTTATTGGCCCTTTGCTGGCATCGCAGATCACCGACAATCCATGTCTTCGGGATCGTGAACCGGTGGGAATGCTCCCTTGGGCAACTTTTATTGATTGACGATTATGCTTGTGCCAGCGGTCGATCAATGCAAAAGATCTATTCAATTCTATTAGAAAAATTCATAGGATCATGAGTTCAAGGCCGACCCGCAGAAGACTGCCGAGCTTGAAAGCCTTGCGGGCTTTCGAAGCTGTTTCGCATTGCCAAAGCTTCACTGCAGCGGCGGAAGAGCTTGCGGTCAGTCAGGGCGCTGTCAGCCATCAGATCAAGCTTTTGGAACAGGCTTTGGGCTGCCAATTGCTTATTCGAGGGCCGCGCGGTGTGACCGTTACCGCAGAAGGTGCTCTGTTGACCGAAGTCTGCAGCCGCGCCTTCGATGAAATTGGCGCAGTAACCACCCTGATTGGCCAGGACAATCGAGCACAAATTCTCCGCGTGCGGGCTGGACCTTTCTTCTCAATGGAAGTAATCGCCAGCCGAATAGCCGGGTTCCTGAAACAGAACCCCGGCATCCAGCTTCATCTTAACAATCTCGATATCGATTCCATCGCGCAGGACAGAGAAGATGCGCAGATCAAATATTGTCTGCATGCACCTGCCGGTTCCTACAGCATCGATCTGCTGACCGAAAAGCTTGTACCAGTTTGCAGTCCTTCTCTCCTCGACGGCTTGGCAAACACCGAAGACTTACTCAGCAACCCGGATATCCCTCGCCTGCACTATCGCGACATGAGCGATTGGAAGCGATGGATTGCGTATCACGGCATTGGAGATATAGCCGCGAATTCGAATCTATTTTTCGACGACCAGCACACACTTCTGGCGGCTGCGCGTTCTGGGCAGGGTATCGGGTTTTCTCATCGGTCGCTTCTCGAGAGCGATGTGCAGCGCGGCGGCCTTGGGGTCGTGTCAGAGAAATACTTCCAGCCCAAGGAATCCTACAAGTTTATCTGCAGCCACGAGAGCATTGTCTCGAACACAGCCTTGCAGCTCTTTCGCGACTGGCTGATCGCTGAGGTTTCGACGATCTGCTAGGTCGTTGGGTTTCCAGAGAACATACTTCCTTCAACGCAGTTCCCTTTCTCGTGGGCTAAGCCCCTTAAACGCCGAAAGCCCGCTTTGTTAGCGGGCTTTATGGAATGGTTGTTTGACTGTTTGGTTGCGGGGGCAGGATTTCATCTTAACTTGCGATCTCCGAGAACCCCGAACTGCTTACTCAGGCTTCTAGTTGCCGAGAGCCGCATCGGACTTTTTCGCAGCGCTGCGTAGCGATGGCATCCTAATTCCCATCAATCACTCTGCGTTCAAGATATCTTCAAGGGTTGGCTCCTCGATCTCCGGAAGGCCTGCTACTAGCCTCTGCTTCTTCTTTTCTTGTGCGGCGTCATAGTGGAGAGCCAGTATTGCAGGTGGCCAGTCAGTGGGCGGCTGTCGCTTTGGTTCACCGAAAGAGCGGTCGGAATAGTATGCCGCGTGGTTTGGGTCGATAAGCATCCCTTCCGGCAGATTGTCGAAGAGCTGGTACTCATGAATGTAGAGCCAATAGTTGATGCCGTGTTTGTTCAGGGCCGTATAAAACAGCATCACCAGTTCGTAGTCTGACAGTTGTGCCCTCAGCAGCTTTACGTACGGCCCTCTGTCCTTGATCCCTTTCGCCTCATGCACGAACCTCAGGACATTGTAGAGGTAGCGGTAGTAGTGGGCGAGATCCTGCTGTCGGTACTTCCAGAATGCATCGTAGGCGATCTGCAGACGTTCGCGATCTGGATGGCCCCTGGCTTCCTCGTATTTATCCTTGAAGTTGTCGAAAAACTGGCTGAAGCAGTCGCGCCCTTTCGTTTCGCGCGAGCCCTTATCAACGTCGCCGCTCGCCACGCGGCCGCTGTAGTAGAGGTCGATCGAGTTAACGATGGTATTGTGTAGCGTGAGCATCTGAAAAAACGTGGACTCGAAGTTCTGCCGGTCGGTCGCTTGAAGCTGGTTTTCCAAGGCGGTTGCCGACCGCTCCAGCTCAACTCGCGTGTCTTTCAATTCCGTCTGCTGGAGAACGATGGTGACCAAGAGACCCATAAACGTGAGGAAGGTCAGCAGCGGGTTAAGAGTGCCGCCGATGAAGTCGCCGAACGGCCCCATCTGGCTGACGCTTTTGCTCCATATGATAGCGATACCAAATATAAGGATGGTGAGCCCAACGGCAAAAAGAAACAGGTAAAACAGCCCTGGTGTGCTCTTCTCCCCTTTTTCGACGCCGATGAAACTGTCAAATTTCTGTTTGACCGCATGAAAACACTTCTGCATCAACCCGCCCAGAACACCTTAGAACAAACCGCTTCTGGGAATCTTCGCGCCACCTTGGCACTATAGATCCCCGCAAGAGAATCAACGTGGACCTTCAAAATACGCGGAGCCGGAACTCGCGGCTCTTCGTCCGCGCCACATACCGTCACGATAGTGGCGAATGTTCATCTTCATCCCTTGCCCTTGATGCTCTCCGAAAAGTTGTAACATCCAGTAAAAGCGAACGGCCTACCGTCTTCTAGTTGACATAGTAAGTTGTAGCCGCCGAACTGCGCCGGCGCAAAGAACATGGAGATAGCTCACGTATGAAGTAGAAATGACGGCGTTCGGCGGTGAAAAAGTTCGAGTTGCGCAGCGTGTGACGGCGAATTTGGCACCACTCGGATTGCCTTTCGTTCTTTTTTTGTTCCAAATATCCGCTAAATCCTTTCTTGATAATGCAGTTTGCAATGGAACACCACTTCACACGCCAAGAGCTATATGACCGCGTCTGGTCGAAGCCGATTTCACATCTTGTTGTCGAACTCGGGACCACGACAGGCAATCTCAGCGCTTTGCTGCGACGCGCCGATATTCCAACGCCACCGTCCGGACATTGGATGCGAAAGGAGTTCGGGAAGCCTGTCGAGCAGCCGCCTTTGCCGCCAGCACCAACTGGATGTGTCGAGCCGCTGGTGCTGGATACCGAGAAGCCGAGCGTTAAGCGCAAACTGAAAAATGTCGAAACACACCCAGATGCCGTTTCCGTGTCCGTGAATACACAACAGGTTCTCGCGCCACCTATTGAAGATCTGGTGCAAGTCGCGCTAAAGCCACGTCCGACACAACCCACGACGATGACACGAGAGGAACTCTACGGCGCGGTGTGGACGACACCGATGTCGCGCTTGGCCGAGGACTATGGCATCAGCGGCAATGGTCTTGCCAAAATCTGCGATCGAGAGGATATCCCGTATCCGCCACGCGGATATTGGGCGAAACATGCTGTGGGCAAGGCACCAAAACAGACGCCATTGCCAAAATTGACCAGCGTGAATTCCATTACCATTCGCCCGACACCGTTGCCGCCGCCTTCCATCGAACTGCCGCCGGAGGTCAAACAGCAAGCGGACAAAGTCCGTGCAAGTGAAGCCGCCCTCGTGGTGCCAGAACGCCTTTTGAGACCCCATACAGTTATCGCTTCATGGCTGACGGAGCACGAACAGAAGAAGCGTCAAGCCCGGAGCGAGCGCGATCCATGGAGGCGCAATCTTTATGACCCACATCATTGGCGGCATCGGCGCCGCCGACGGTGCCAAGCGTGGAAGAGCCGCCGGTCGCGCTGAAGCCGTCTTTCACACCTTCGGAAAAATTCGATTTGACACTTTCGGCCGCTCGCCCGACTGCGCGCTTGAGTGGCGAGACGGCGGCGGAGCCTGCACCGCGAGCGACACCGCCGAGACCGGACGCCACGCCCGAAGCGCCGCTCTGTCCCATCGATCCGAGATGATAGGCGGTCGATGCGGCACCCGCCGCCGCGGCTCCACCCCGAACAGCCGCCGCGCCACCGGACAATGCCGCGGCGCCACCCCGCAAGGCCAGACCGGCCGCGCCGCCTGCCGCAAGTGCTGCGCCACCAACCGCAAGGCCGGTGCCGACGGCAGCACCCGCGCCAAGCTGCGGGCCGCCGGAAACGAGACCGTTGGCGATGCCGGGACCGAATATCCCGAGGCCCAGGAGAGAAAGCGCGGCAAGCACGACGGCCATGGCATCGTCGATCGTCGGTGTGGCGCCGCCGAAGCCGGCAGTGAACTGGCTGAACAGGGTGGAGCCAATGCCAATGATGACGGCGAGCACCAGCACCTTGATGCCGGAAGAGACGACATTGCCGAGTACCCTTTCGGCCATGAAGGCCGTCTTCCCGAACAGTCCGAACGGGATGAGGACGAACCCGGCCAAGGTCGTCAGCTTGAATTCGATCAGCGTGACGAACAGCTGGATGGCCAGAATGAAGAACGCCAGCAGGACGAGCGCCCAGGCGAACAGCAGGCATGCGATCTGAATGAAATTCTCGAAGAATGCGACCCAGCCCATGAGGTCGGAAATGGATTCCAGCAGCGGGCGGGCCGCGTCGAGACCGACCTGCGCCACCCGTCCGGGGCGAAGGAGGTCCGCCGTCGAAAAGCCGGTGCCCGACCCTTTGAGGCCGAGGCCGGCAAAGCTCTCGAAGATGATGCGGGCGAGATTGTTCCAGTTCGAGATCAGATAGGCGAAGGCGCCCACGAACAGGGTCTTCTTCACCAGGCGGGCGATGATGTCGTCGTCGGCGCCCCAGCTCCAGAACAGGGCGGCGAGCGTCACGTCGATGACGATCAGCGTGGTGGCGATGAAGGCGACCTCGCCGCCGAGAAGACCGAACCCGCTGTCGATATAGGATGTGAAGACCCCGAGGAAATTGTCGATGACGCCGCTGCCGCCCATGATTCACTGCCCTTCGACGGTCTGTGGGGCGGCCGGCACCGACGTCCTGCCAAGGAAGCGGTCGCGGGTTTCCGACCAGATGCGCAGGCATTCGGGATCGCTCGTGGCAGCCTGCCCAAGCTGCTGGCACCGGCGCTGGCCGAGCCGGAGGGGATCCGCTGGCGATGCGACGGCGGCTGTGGATCGTGTCCATGGCGCGGGAGCCTCTCTCTTTCTGATCATCTCGGTCGCCGTAGCGGTGATCGCGACGGCGACAAAGACGACGGCGCCCAGGCGGGCCAGCATCTTGCCGTCCATGGCCCGCGCCCTCAGTTGAACATCTTGGCGCTGCCGGCCTGATAGCCGGAGCTTGGCGTCAGGAAGCGCTGGCGCTGCACGCGCCCCTGTTCGGCCGCGGCCGCGCGTTCGGCCTCTGTGAGCGCGGTGGACCGGCCATTGGCGGCAAGCAATGCGGTGAGGTCGGAAAGCTGCTGAGACTGAAGGGCAAGAAGCTGGTTGCCTGCCTGCGCGGCCTGAAGCGCGCCGGTCGCGCTCTGGCTCTGACCGACCAGTTGCGACATCTCGGTGCGGTTGGTGTCGATATTGCCGACGACGGTGGCCTGCACGCGCATGGCGTCCTGAAGGCCGCCGACGCTGTTCTTCCAGCGCTCCTTTGCATCGGCGACGAGCTGCACGTCGGTGGCCGAAAGCGAGACATTGGCGTATTTCGACTGGAATGCCTGATCGATCTGGCCGACGTCGAACGCGATGTTCTGCGCCTGGGACAGAAGCTGCTGCGTGCGGCTCACCGATTGCTGAATCTGCTGAAGCGACGAGTACGGCAGGCTGGCGAGATTGCGTGCCTGGTTGATCAGCATCTGCGCTTCGTTTTGCAGGCTTGTGATCTGATTGTTGATCTGCTCCAGCGCACGCGCGGCCGACAGAAGATTCTGCGAATAATTCGTCGGGTCGTAGACGATCCAGGCGGCGAACGCCGGCGGCGCCAGGACGATCGAGGCCGGGCCTGAAACGGTAAGAATGGATGCGGCAAGCAGGGCCGCGCGGAAACGGTAGGTCTTCATGATTGAGCCTCCTTGTCGGGCTGGGGGATGAGATTGGCGAGGTCGGGAATGAGGTCAGCGGCCCAATCGACGCCGCGCAGGCGCAGCCAGGCGGCAAAGAAGCCCTCCCTTCCGTGCTCGGCGAAGACGCGGGCGATGGCGGACTGGTCGGATTTCGAGGAGGCGGCCGTCAGCGCCAGACCCACTTCGGACAGGCCCAGATCGAACAGGCGGTTCCCCCTGCGGCTTTGGCAGTAGTAGTCCTTTTTCGGCGTAGCCCGCGCGAGGATCTCGATCTGGCGCGCGTTCAACCCAAATCGCTGATAGATCGCGGTGATCTGCGGTTCGACGGCGCGCTCATTCGGAAGAAGCAGGCGCGTCGGGCAACTTTCGATGATCGCGGGGGCGATCGCCGAATTGTCGATGTCGGACAGCGACTGCGTGGCGAAGATCACGCTGGCGTTCTTCTTGCGCAGGGTTTTCAACCATTCCCGCAACTGCCCGGAAAAGGCTTCGTCATCGAGCGCCAGCCAGCCCTCATCGATGATGAGCAAGGTGGGCGAGCCGTCGAGCCGGTCGCCGATGCGGTGGAACAGATAGGACAGGACGGCCGGAGCGGCGCCGGTGCCGACCAGCCCCTCGATCTCGAAGGCCTGAACCGGCGCGCTGCCGAGGTGCTCGGTTTCGGCATCGAGCAGCCGGCCATAAGGACCGCCGACGCAATACGGCCTGAGCGCCTGCTTCAGGTCGTTCGATTGCAGCGTGATCCGGTCGCTTGTGAAAGACATCATTCTGACGCCGGAAGACGGCGAGCTGAAGATCGATGTGCGTGGTGATCTTGCGGGGATCCTTGGGATTTCACTCAAAGGCAAACGGCCCGCCGGAGGGGCGGGCCGATCGCAAGTTGAGATGGTTGCGGGGACCGGCATTGGCCAGAACTTGGCCGGTTCCCAAGCTGAGATGGTTGCGAGAGGGCGCAACTATCAGAACTTACGGACGCAAAAAAGCCGCCCGATTGGGGCGGCTGATGTGCGCGATTTGGTATCGCAATTTGAGATGGTTGCGGGGGCAGGATTTGAACCTGCGGCCTTCAGGTTATGAGCCTGACGAGCTACCGGGCTGCTCCACCCCGCGCCAGGGTGTGTATATTATAACCGGTTGGGTATTTTTAGCGTTTTACGCGTATTTGGAGTGTTTTGTATGTTTTAGAGAAGATGGTTTGATTTGTGTGCTTGGCAGACCTGGCAGCGACCTACTCTCCCGCATCTTAAGATGAAGTACCATTGGCGCTGGAGCGTTTCACGGCCGAGTTCGGAATGGGATCGGGTGCAGCCGCTCCGCCATAACCACCAGGTCGGCGAAGAACACAAATTGAGAAGCTGGATTAGGGCAGTAGGGGAATAAGCAAGTCAAGTGAGTATGTTCACTCACTGCTTCATTCACCATGCCGTCTTTCGTGCAGATAATAAAAAGCACACGACTGTGTGCCGCCGGTTTTCCGGCGCGCCCGCGCAGCCGTCTGGCGAAGCCAGACTGGCGTGAGCGATATAGATCATCAAGCTACGCTTGATGGATATTGTAAATGGGAGTGATCAAGTCGATCGAGCTATTAGTACCGGTAAGCTACATGCGTTGCCGCACTTCCACACCCGGCCTATCAACGTGGTGGTCTTCCACGGCTCTGATAGGGAATACTCGTTTTTAGGTGGGTTTCCCGCTTAGATGCCTTCAGCGGTTATCCCGTCCGTATATAGCTACCCTGCTATGCCGTTGGCACGACAACAGGTCCACCAGAGATACGTCCATCCCGGTCCTCTCGTACTAGGGACAGATCCTATCAATATTCCTACACCCACGGCAGATAGGGACCGAACTGTCTCACGACGTTCTGAACCCAACTCACGTACCGCTTTAAATGGCGAACAGCCATACCCTTGGGACCTGCTCCAGCCCCAGGATGCGATGAGTCGACATCGAGGTGCCAAACAACCCCGTCGATATGGACTCTTGGGGGTCATCAGCCTGTTATCCCCGGCGTACCTTTTATCCGTTGAGCGATGGCCCTTCCACGCGGGACCACCGGATCACTATGACCGACTTTCGTCTCTGCTCGACTTGTCAGTCTTGCAGTCAG